>DATBNI010000553.1:0-2200 GCA_036554425.1 Psychromonas sp. | reverse complement strand
CCACAATCTACCCTTTTTTTAATTTGAGCGCCTAGCCTTTAAAAATTTATTCTTCTTAAAGTGTTCTATTGCGTCTTTGTAGCCCTTCCAGTAATCACTTGACCTAGTTGTTAGCAGTGGCTTGTAAACGGTGTGTATTTGCTTCTCAAGCTCCTGACTGCTCATGTCGTTAAAGTGAGCCGGTAAAAATTCATAAACCCTCTCGCCAGCTTGCAGGCCTTGTAAATAATTAGACATTGCGAACCCTCCCTTCTATTTGCTTCATTGGCTTATACAAAGTCCCATCAATGACAATGCAGTTATTTTTTAACCAGTAACTAACGTACTGAGGTGAAACCTCCATATGATCAGCAAATGCCTTTTGTGTTTGAAAGTTTTTTAATATGTAATCGTTAAGTTTCATTTTTTGCCCTTGGTTGTTTTGTTTCAGTGGGGCTATACTGCGCTTTTAATTATCTATTGTAAAGCATTTATTTTACTTATTTTTAATCTAAATACTTTTTTTGCTCTTTCGATCCATTCTTCGCTATACCTTCGGCTTCTTGGCGCGTTCTCTAAGGCTTCTACTAACTCTAAACTATGTCGCTCTATCAGGCCGATTCGATAATTTATAATATTGCCAGATTGCGAGCTGTTGCACTGGGCGCAACTTGCATGGATATTCAGAGTGTAAAACCTGAGATTAGAATTTGAACCAACTGATTTATAATGTGAGGCATGGCGCTGGTGGCTTTGGTCGTTAGGTCTGCCGCATGAAATGCAGGGCTTTTCCTGGTCACGTAAACGAATGTATTTATTAACTAACGCTTGCAAGTCGTTTAGCTTTTGCGTCTTTGGCTTTAATTGCGCCTTACGCGCTCTTAGGCGGCTTTTATCTTCTTTGGCTTGTATCGCCTTGCCTTTTGGATAAGCGTACTGTGTGGCGTGTTCTCTGTTGCAAAAAAAGGCATTGCTAGGCGTTACAAAACCATCAGCTAACAATTTGTAAGATTTACAAAACCGGCACTTCCTTTTTGAATTAGCCATTATACCGGCCCCGCAATTTTATCAATGATATGAGCAAGCGTTTTCTTGTCATCAGATTTCAGTAGCTGCAAATCTTCGCGGCCTTGAATTTGATTCGGTAATTGATCAAGCGGCTTATTCGTAAAGTCTGCATAGTTTTTAATAAATTCTTTTTGTTTCCAAACTAACTGATCGGATGTTAAAGCACATATTGTTACCCAGCCGCCCATTACTGATAACACCGCCGATGTTATAGGATCTTTAAAACTTGGCGTTGTATAGCTCCCTAGGTTTCGAATAGCCCTATCTACTTGCATCCACTGAAATTGTGCTTTGCTCTCAATATCTGCAATGTTTGATTTTTGAGTGCCTTGAATGTTTGCGACAATATCCGCAATCTTTGGCATGAACATTCCCTTATCTGGATCTTCCATGTGCTTTCGTACTGCAGTGTTAAATTTATCGAACCCGAACCGCTTTGCCTGCATAGCGAAAAACTTTCTTTCATCATCGTTTAATTTCTTTCCGTAGTTCATGCCGATTTCAAACATCAATTGCATAAACTTCTCGTTAGCGTTACCCATTTTTAATCCCCTAGAATATGCGAGTAATCAGAATTTAATAGATCCTGCTTCCAATCATCGTGTGAAGTATTGCCGGATTGCTTAAAGCTTGTTTTCTCCCAAGTCCTTACTGCAGCTTTCCAATCCTTCATTTTATTTTTACCAACTAGCCAACCGTTGCTTGTGTAGTGATCAATGAACTTGTTGGCGTCTACGTTGTTTGCTCTCTCGTTACAATAATCAATAACGTTTTGAAGTTGCGGTGGAACAAAGCGTTTCGCTTTTTCCCTAATCTCTTTATCTTTTACATTTACATTAGCATTAACATTTACATTAGCATTTACATTAACAGGTTCTTTGGGTTCCTTAATAACCCGCTGGGTTTTCTGGGTTTCTTTTGGTTTATCTTGGGTTTTTGGTCTACCTCCTTTGGAACCGTTGTTTCTAGCGCGTTCCGCTCTTTCTTGCCACTTTTTGTTATCCCTAGAAAACTGATTTAAAAATGGCTTTAATGCGATTTTTGTTAACTGGTCTAAATCATTAAGGCTTTCATTTCTGTAATAACTAAGCATCGATTTTATTAGTTTACCGGCTTGCTCGTCGGTTAAATCATCCAATATTGATAAGCTATC
>DATBNI010000532.1:0-2574 GCA_036554425.1 Psychromonas sp. | reverse complement strand
TGTAAAACAGTACCAGCTAACCTGTAAAGGCCGAATGACCCGCACATTTAACTAGTGGTATGCGGATTTTTTGATCTGAACGTCTGCTTAAAACCAAAAAAAGACCGCCGGTTAATATATGTGCCCCCTTGGCAGTCTTTTTACAAATTCAGCAATAATAATTAAACAGCTTAGTGCTCAAATCTCTTATGCATAAAGGCGTAATAAAGTACCGGGATTATCACCAGGGTTAATATAGTCGAGATAAAAATACCGAAGATCAGGCTGATGGCCAAACCGCCAAAAATGGGATCATCAAGAATGAAAAACGCCCCAATCATAGCGGCTAGTCCGGTTAAAATAATAGGTTTAGCACGCACTGCACCGGCATTAATAACCGCTTCCTGAAAAGGTTTCCCGTTGTTTGTCTGATGATTAATAAAATCAACTAACAAAATTGAGTTCCTGACAATAATACCCGCCAGAGCGATCATCCCGATCATTGAAGTGGCTGCAAACTGTTGCCCTAACAGCGCGTGCCCGGGCATGACGCCGATAATGGTTAAGGGGATGGGCGCCATAATAATAAGCGGGACAAGGTATGAGCGAAACTGCGCGACGACTAACAGATATATCAGTACCATGCCAACCCCGTAAGCAATGCCCATATCCCGGAAGGTTTCATAGGTTATTTTCCATTCCCCATCCCACAATACTGCTATTTCTTCGGTGCCATTAGGCTGGTTAATAAGATATTGATTTATATCTAAATTATTTTCTTTGATGCTGTTGTATATAGAAAACATACCGTATAAAGGGCTGTCTAATTTACCCGTCATATCAGCCGTCAGCATGATCATAGGAATCATGTTTTTATGCATGACAGGTTTATCCATTAGGGTTTTCTCAATCTCTATTAACTCCGAGAGAGCAATTAATTTACCGTTTTGGTTGGCGAGTTTAAGGTTTAAGACCTGTGCCAAATCAACTTTCTCACCCTCTTTAAGCTGCAGACGAATGGGGATGGCATACTTTTGATTATCGCTGTGCAGGATATTAATATCTTTGCCGCCAATGGAAGTTGATACGGCATCGACAATATTGGCATAGGGCACCATTAGGCGCGCTGCTTTACTGCGGTCAATATTAACCTGCCATTTTTCCTGATCATCAGGATACATGATATCAATATCAACCACATCGTCAGCCTTATAAAATAAGGCTAGTAATTGTTTGGCTGTTTGCTCCCTCAGCGCCGCATTAGGGGCATAAACTTCAGCAACGATTGGCGACCATACCGGCGGTCCCGGCGGCACTTCGACCACCTTTACGTTCGCCCGATAAGGCTGCGCTATTTTTTGCAGCTGGCCGCGAATACTGACCGCTATCTTATGGCTGTCGCGCTGCCTTTCACTTTTATCTATCAGGTTAACCTGAATATCACCAAGCTCCTGGGTGCTGCGCATATCGTAATGACGCACCAGGCCATTAAAGTTAATGGGGGCCGCGGTACCTGCATAGATCTGAAAATCTTTAATTTCAGGTACCTCTTTTACCACTTCACTCAATTCCACCAGTAACCGTTGGGTTTCTTCGATCGGACTGCCTTCGGGTAAATCCACCATGATTTGAAATTCTGATTTATTATCAAAGGGTAACATCTTCATCACGACCAATTTTGTGAGCGGCAGAAGAGCAGATAAAAGGATCAACACCATGACCGCAATAAACAGAATCCAACGCGCCATTTTTGCTTTTTTGCCAAGAATAAAAGGACCAATTATTTTATGGAATAAGCGGGCCATAAAATTTTCTGTTACGGGCTTAACTTCCGAGCCTGTGTTAGTGTTCGCTGTTTTATCAGGTGCGGGCTGTTTTAATAATTTTCCGCTTAACCAGGGGGAAAGCACAAAGGCAACGGCTAATGAAATAAGCATTCCCATGCTGGCATTAATTGGAATGGGACTCATGTAGGGGCCCATTAAGCCGCTGACAAAAGCCATAGGTAAAAGGGCGGCAATAACCGTAAAGGTCGCAAGTATAGTGGGCCCTCCTACTTCATCTACGGCAACGGGAATGATTTCACTGAGTTTTTTATTGCCCATCTGCATATGGCGGTGAATATTTTCCACCACCACAATTGCATCATCGACCAGGATCCCGATAGAAAAAATGAGTGCAAACAGAGAAACCCGGTTGAGGGTAAATCCGTAGGCCCATGAGGCAAACAGGGTGATAGTCAGAGTGATAGAAATGGCCACGCCCACCACAATAGCTTCTCGCCAGCCCATGGTTAAGAGTACTAAAATGATCACTGCGCTGGTGGCAAAAATAAGTTTAGCAATTAAAGTGTTGGATTTATCTGCAGCGGTGGCGCCATAATCGCGCGAGATAGTCACCTCTACATTGTCCGGGATAAGCACGTTTTTAATTTCACTAATACGTGCTGCTATCGCATTGGTCACATCAACGGCATTTTTACCGGGCTGCTTGGCAATAGCTATAGTGACCGCGGGATATAACGCGCCGTCTTCACCATGTAACACATTTCGTGTGGGAATATCGGCCGACAGATTAACCTCGGCGACATCTTCC
>DATBNI010000524.1:0-9768 GCA_036554425.1 Psychromonas sp. | reverse complement strand
TGGATAGAACAACACTATTTGACTGTAACTCATCTTCATTGTGAAGGGATTGATTAACGACACTATACCTGCGCAAAAAGCAGCTGTGTTTATCACTCAAGTTATTGATCAGCAGCTATACAAGGTAGATGATCAATTAATTATTTGGGTTGTGAATGAATTGCCCATCCTCATTATACGGCTGGATAATCTATGATTTTTTTGTGAGTATCACAACAGGCTGGTTTAAAACGCTTTATACTGTGTAAAATACTTTAAACTCCAGCTAAGTGGAAGTCATTTAATCAAACTGGTATAAATCAGAAAAATTCATACAAGGAAGGGATAATACTGTGTCATTAATCGCATTTTTAATTATTGGTTCTGTTGCCGGCTGGTTAGCTGGTCAGCTAACAAAAGGTTCGGGGTTTGGACTCATCGGGAACATCGCTATTGGCGTCGTTGGCTCATTTGTTGGCGGGTTTACATTTAGACTACTTGGTCTGCATTCAGGAAGTTTTCTTGGTTCAATCGTGACAGCAACGGTTGGGGCGGTGATTTTACTTTATATTGTAAGGGTGGCTAAGTCATAGTTTGTTAGTTTTGGCTTTAGGATTTGTTAAATGTTAGGACAGTGCAATCCGGTTCGTCACACCCAGCGAATAGCACTATAGGTCAGATAGTACTGTATTAAAGGGAAGAGAAGTGATGCTGCTTGGGCTAAAAATTCATTGCGCTGATTTTTAATATTTTAACACTATTGTAGCTGTGTTATTTAGGTTAAGTAAGCCGATAAAAAAACGCATTAAAAGCACCTGATGAATGACAGTTACCTTGAAACAAGGTTGTTAGTCAGATGTTATTTCTTGGAAAAATACCTAAATTTGTATTAATAAAGCAGGGAATGAGCATGAATGAAATGATAAAAGTAGTGGCAAGGCGTACTGTATTTTTTTCTTCTCAATACGCTAAAAATTTTATTGCTGCTCTTTTACTTGTCAGTTTTGCCACCGTCTTGCGCCTATGGCCATTACAAGCCATTGGAGAAGAAATCACCTGGTTTACTTTCTATCCTGCAGTGATTGTGGCAACGCTTTATGGTGGAATTACTGCAGGTTTTATAGCAACTTTATTGGCATGTTTAACCGTTATTTTTATCTGGCCTCTGTTGGCGATGCATCCGTTAATAGACAACCTTTTCGATGTGTTAGAGATGCTTGTTTTTGTCATTATTTGTGGTTATATCTCTTACCTTAACGGAATTCTAAAACATACTCGACTGCAGCTGAAAAAAGCACAATCTGCATTTTACTCCGAAGCTCAAGGTCAGCAATTTATTCGAAAAGTCATTGATTCTGTGCCTGATATGATAGGTTATTGGGATAAAGAATTACGTTGCCAATTTGCTAATAATGCTTTTAGTAAGTGGTTCACTGCGTCACCCAAGGATCTTATTGGGGTATCATTTAGGGAATTAGCTGGAGAGAAGTTATATGCCCTGAATAAACCCTATATTCAAAATGTTTTGGCGGGCAAAGCGCAGCGCTTTGAGCGGACGCTGAAAAAAGCGAATGGCAGTATCAGTCATATCATTGCGCATTACATTCCCGATTTTGATCTTGATGGCTGTGTTAAAGGTTTTTCAATTCAATCTAGCGAAGTCACTTCTTTAAAAGAAACTGAAGCGCAGCTAAAATTAGCCGCTTGCGTGTTTGATAGTACCCTGGACGGCATTTTGATAACCGATTCCAGTGGTATTGTTTTATCAGTTAATCCTGCCTTTAGTCGTATTACGGGTTACAGCGCAGACGAAGCGATCGGTCAGACACCCCGTTTTCTAAAATCTTACCGCCACAGTCAAGAGTTTTATATCCTAATGTGGGAGAAGATAACCACAGAGGGGCAATGGTATGGAGAGATATGGAATCGCCGCAAAGATGGCGATCTGTTTTTAGAGCGACTGACTATCAGTATGGTACGCGATGAGAAGGGCAGACCGCTGCGTTATGTCTCGGTATTTAGCGATATTACTGACCTTTGGCATAAAGATGAACACTTAAAGCATCTCGCTTTTTATGATGCATTGACCGATTTGCCAAACCGAACCTTACTGATGGAACGCGCAGACCAAAAAATAGCCAATTGTAAACGTCAGCAGTTCAAACTAGCAGTGATGTTTCTTGACCTTGATGGGTTTAAATTAATTAATGATAAATTTGGCCACAATGTTGGCGATGAGTTGCTCAGAGTGATCTCCAACAGGTTGTTGGAACTGGTACGGCAGTCGGATATCGTCGCCCGTTTAGGGGGAGATGAATTTGTTTTTGTGCTCAATAATCCCAAAGCAAAAGATGAAGTTTTGCTTGTTGCAGAGCGTCTTATAAGCGCGCTTAATGAACCCGTTGAGCTGTTTGGTATCACGCTTGAAATAGGTGTCTCTGTCGGGATTTCAATGTTCCCTGATGATGGGCTAACGTCGATGGATTTAATTAAAAAAGCAGATAAAGCCATGTACGCATCAAAAGCCTCAGGCAAGAATGCTGTTCATTTCTTTGTGCCTGAATTTGATGAAGTCAATTAAGGAAAATACCAAACTTCAGAGTTCATAATTAAATTATATGGTTGTCAAAAAACATATTTATATATGTTAAATAGTTGAGAGCTATTTTCCCGCTTAATTGTTATTGTTGTGCGCTCTCCCCTCGGAAATAATAAAAAATAATGGAATAAATTCTACATGAACCATTTTGGCCTTCTCTCTTTGATTCATAATGCCGCCTTATTATTGGCAATGTTTTTTATCTATGACATGGCTGCTGCTCGCGGCCGTACCGTATCCGATTCTCTCTGGACTATTTTAACGGGTACTGCGCTGGGATTTATCGGTATCATTATCATGCTCACGCCATGGGAATACGCGCCGGGTATTATTTTTGATGTCCGCTCTGTGCTGCTCGGGATCTCCGGATTATTTTTTGGCCCGATACCCACGCTAATTGCCATGGTAATGACTGCAGTATTGCGCCTGTATCAGGGGGGCGGCGAATCTGTCATTATCGGCATTTTAGTGATTATGGCTTCGGGTTCGCTGGGTCTCGTCTGGCGCTATTATCGTCGAGATCCTTTGTCTGCGCTATCGTTCCGCGAAATTTACTTTTTTGGGATAGTGATCCACGGGGTCATGTTAGCACTGATGTTTATTTTTCCTTGGGGAGTGGCGCTAGCGATACTCTCTAATATCAGCCTTCCGGTATTGCTTATTTACCCTTTAATAACGGCCGTATTGGGGGGGTTGTTTGTCCAGAGACTTCAACGCAACCAAAGCGAAGATGCGCTAAAGGAAAGTGAATTCCTGTTTCGCTGCCAATTTGATATGGGCAATATTGGCATTGCCGTTACCCATCCAAACAAAGGTTGGTTAAGGGTAAACCCCCGGTTTTGTAACATGCTCGGTTATAGCGAAGAAGAACTACTTCGGCTGAACTGGTCTGAGCTGACTCACCCTGACGATCTGCATCTTGATTTTTACCAATATGACCATATGCTGACGGGAGAAAAGGAGGGTTATTCATTAGACAAACGTTTCATCCATAAGGATGGGCAGAGCGTTTATGTGCACATGACTATTTCCTGCTACCGGGCCGAAGGGGGAGTCCAGTTTGTGATTGCCGGTATGTTAGATACCACCGAAAGGAAACAGGCCGAAGATAAAATACGGGCGAGAAAAGAGCAGCTTCTTTCCGTTTTGTCCGGTAGTGACCTCGGGTTCTGGGACTGGAATATAGAAGCCAATACAGTGCAGAGAAATGCCCGCTGGGCGGAAATGCTGGGGTATCGCTTTGAAGATATTCAAAGCGATACAATAATCAACCTTGACGGTATTCATCCTGATGATCGTGAGGAGGTCTGGCAATCTGTGACTGATCACTTGGAAGGGCGAACGCAGCAGCACAAAATTGAATACCGTATGCGTACCAGACAGGGAGAGTACAAGTGGATTCTGGATTGTGCAAAAATAGTTAACTACGGGCCGGATCGGCGCCCATTGCGCATGAGCGGAACGCATACAGATATAACCGAACGCAAGTTAGCGGAAGAATCGACTCTACTCGCCTCTATGGTTTATCAAAACAGCCAAGAAGCAATGACAGTTACCGACTGTAACGGCAACATTATCACCATCAACCCTGCGTTTACACAAATGACTGGTTACTCTCTCGACGAAATCAAAGGTAAGAATCATAAATTCATCGTTTCCAGCCAGCAGGATAAGCGAATTCATCAAAGCATAGAGCTCGCCTTAAATAGAACAGGGCATTGGCATGGAGAGATCAAATACAGCCACAAAAATGGTGAAAGTTATATCGCCTTGTTGAGGATCAACTCCATTTACAATGAGGATAGATCTATCTACCGTCAGGTTGCACAGTTCTATGACATTACAGATAAGAAAAAATCCGAACAAATCATCTGGAGACAAGCGAACTTCGACAATTTAACCGGGCTGTCTAATCGTCAGATGTTCCATGACCGGTTGCTTGAAGAAAAGAATAAAGCCAAGCGCAGAGGTCTACGCGTCGCCTTACTGTTTCTCGATCTTGATCGCTTTAAGGCGGTTAACGATACTCTGGGTCATTATATGGGAGATCAACTTCTCAAAGATGTTGCGCAGCGCCTGCGCAGTTGTGGACGGAAAAGCGATCTGGTATCTCGCTTTGGAGGGGATGAGTTTACCTTGATCCTTGGCGGATTGAAAAACACTCGATGTGTTGAACGTGTCGCACAAAATATTCTGCGCGAATTATCAGAGCCATTCCTGCTGGGCGAGCAAAACGTTTATATTACCCCGAGTATTGGCATAACCCTCTATCCGGAAGACGGGAAGGAAACCGGAATACTGTTGAAAAATGCCGATCAAGCCATGTATTCGGCCAAGGAGAAGGGCCGCAACTGCTACCACTATTTCACCAACTCTATGCAGGAACAGGCACAGCGCCGGGGTCAACTGGTAAACGATTTACGCCATGCGCTTAAAAAAAATCAGCTGCAGCTTTACTATCAGCCGATCATAGAATTGGCGACCGGCAAGATCAATAAAGCCGAGGCTTTGCTCCGCTGGCAGCACCCTGAACTTGGTATGGTGAGTCCTGCTGAATTTATTCCCATTGCCGAAGAGACAGGTACAATTGTTGAGATAGGTGACTGGGTATTCCGCCAGGCAGCGAAGCAGGTCGCCTACTGGCGTAGTGAGTATCATAATGACTTTCAGGTAAGTATCAATAAATCCCCCGTACAGTTCCGTGAGGGGGGAAGCGACATTGCCAGTTGGTTGAAACATCTGCTTGCGCTCGGGCTGCCCGGACAGGCTGTCGTTATTGAGATCACCGAAGGTCTTCTACTCGATGGCAGCAGCATAGTGATGGACAAGCTGCTGGCGTTCCGCGCTGCCGGAATTAAGGTCTCACTTGATGATTTTGGTACCGGCCATTCATCCCTGTCCTACCTCAGAAAATTTCACATCGACAACATCAAAATAGATCAATCCTTCGTGCGCAATCTTAAAGAAAATTCAGATGATATGGTGCTGTGTGAAGCGATCATCATTATGGCCCACAAACTGGGTATGCAAGTCATCGCCGAAGGGATCGAAACCGAGGAGCAGCGGAATTTACTGAGTGCTGCCGAATGTGATTATGGGCAGGGTTATTTATTTTCTAAACCCTTACCGGAAAACGAATTCAGCTGTTTGTTGCTGGGTCATACTCAGAGTAAGTGCGAGCCATCATTTAATATTTAAGGGTTTCCTTTGGTATATACCCAAATTATTTGGAGATGCAAGAATCAGCAAGACGATAAATGATGAAATTCTAGGCAGAAGGCTGATGATCTAGTTATTCTAAATCGAAGCTTTCTAACAACGAAGATCGTCGTTTATCGCCTTGCCCTTTGGGAGATTCGCCCGAAAACTAGCACTGCGTTGTAACACTTGAGAAGGGAATAACCATTCTCATCATGTTACGCCTTGTTCTAGCATCCGGGCGAAACTCTGAATCTGCATCTTCAAGTAGTTTGGGTATAAGATATTGAATTAATTGATATCGACTTGTGTGATAGTCTGCGCCTCTTCAGAGGCTCAACCCAAAAAGGGTACAGCTACGGGCGCGCTGAGATGGCCCGTCACGCTAATATGGCCGGTCATCAGAACAACAAACAGAACAAAACGTGATCCGTATCTTGACTGGGTACGCTCGTAAGCCCGTCTTACAGCACATGGATGTCAGGCATAACAGATAGGCTGGAAACCCGATTACGGCCATCGTTCTTTGCATGATACATAGCATAATCCGCATCTTGTTGAATATCTGCTATCGCTTTATGATGTATCAATTTTGATGCCACCCCAATACTGGCTGTAATACTTATAATTTTATCGGCGACAATAGGGGGCAGCAACTGCTCGATATTGGCACGCAATTTTTCAGCAAAAATCATCGCGCCTGAAATATCTGTCTCCGGTAGAAAGATAGAAAACTCTTCGCCGCCAACTCTGCCGATCAGGTCACTCTTTCTGCAAGTTTCTAATATGCAGGCTGAGACTGCTTTGAGAAGGAGATCGCCGACATGGTGTCCGTATGTGTCATTGATTTTTTTAAAGTGGTCAAGATCAACAAAAAGAACAGAGAATGGATTCTTGTGGCGAAGTGCGACGCTCATCATTCGCTCACACACTTCATAATAGGCACGGGCATTTAATAAATTGGTTAAGGGGTCATTATCAGCTAATAATTTTAATTGTTTAATGGCTTCGGCAAGTTTTCGTTCAGTCTGTTTTTGTTTGGTGATATCAGTCAAAGCAGCCATCACACCAACAGCAAATCCAGTACTGTCGCGAACAGGTTTAACGGATGCTAAGCATATTTTGTCACCTATTTTTAACTCTCTATTAGGGACATCTAATCCTGCATCGAACATACGAAACTCATATTCTAGATTCTCTGCCGCTTCTTTACCTACCTCTTCAACTTTGTGTCCAATAATACTGCTTGCATTATGTCCACTGAGCAATGCCATTTTTTGGTTAACCAGGAGCAACCTGCCTTCTCTGTCGGTTAAAGCCATTGCAACAGGCATAGATTCGAAAAGGGTTTCCATATCGAGATTACCCTGCAGCAGATCAAATTTTTTAATCATAAATCACCCTTAATTATTAACTACTTTGTTCAACTACTCTTTTTCAAGTTTTCAGTTTAAAATTTTGCAGCCTGATTTTATTTATTTGAATTAAAGTAAGGTGATTCATTATAGCAGAACCGCCCGCTGCAGATCCTTACTGGTACGACACTTAGGATGCTCTGCACGAGCATTAACTGATATTTCATAGTAAAATCAACCTTTAATCACTTATTTGTAATTAAAGGTTGAGTGTTCGCGAATGGCGATAGCTGTACGGCGTAGGTGGGGTGTAGAGCAGACAGTTCGAATTAGTCTTTTAACCAACTAAGTAATTGTTGACACAACCAGTCCGGATTGTCCAAGGGGATATCATGCCCATCCTGTTCGTTCTTGATTAACGCCACCTGCCATCGGATGGCCATCGCCTGAGTTGCTTGAGAGCTGACTAAAGTATCCTGAATTGAGGAGATAAACAACAGCCTGCAATCTGGTTTAGTGGTTTCAAATCTTAATGCAGCAAGCAACTGACGAATAAAATTAACCCGCTTGATCGGATGCAATTTGTTGATTAATATCCAATGACTGACAACATCTAGATCCATTTTTTTGTTCGACACTATAGAATAAATGAGAAACTCTCTTTGAAAGGGGCTAGCCCAAAAGGCGCTGAGAATTTTTAAGTAGTTTTTAGGCCGTAAGCGTTGATAAAAAGGGCTAAAACCTTTTGCACTGGTATTGATACAAACGACACTGCTTACCTCACTTGGGTAGATTTCGGCCCATTTTAACGCAATCATGCCACCCAGTGATAGTGAGATGATATCGACCTTGGCTTTGAGCGCGAGTTGAGAACGGATACTCTCTACCATAGCTTCGATTGAGCAGGGGGATATTTCTAGAGACAGCTCCCCGCAACCTGGAATATCAACGGCTATAATCTTTCTGTGCGGAAAGACTGCTTGAAGTTTTTCCGTGAAAGGACCCCAATGGTATTTTCCGCGAAGCAGCCCGCGGATCAAGACAATATCAGTACTCATAAATCTCCCTTCTGAGGCCCAACGTAGTTATAAAATTACTTTTACAGCCCGATCTTAGCAAAAGTTTGGCTGTCCTGTTTTTTACTTTTGATAATCAAATTTAAGACGTGACAGATCTCTGATTTTACCAATTGAGATTCTATTTTTCAGCATGAAACTGTCTCATCTGTGTTTTGAAGGTACAGAACTGATAGTATTCAATTGATTTAAAAGATATAAATAAGTTACTCCTGCGTGAGGTCAAAAGCGATCGTATAAGTCCGCAACATGCAATGTTGCTAAATGTTAATACAACAGAGTAATAAGAAGGCATATGGTAAATGAAGTTAATAAACTATCAGTTTAAGACAAAAGATGATTTAGAAGTTTTTATAGATGAAAATCTCAAAGATCCTGATCTTTCTATTTTAATTCAAGTTTTTAGCGGTGATTTGAATATTGATAATGTTCAGCAAGTTTTAGATAGTTTAAAATCCAAACGTCCACATGCAAAGATCATCGGTAGTTCAACGGCTGGGGAGATTGTTTCTGGCGCCGTTAAAGAGAACACTATTCAAATTTCTTTCTCAATTTTTGAAAAAACAAATCTCAGACTCTTTTATTACCCTCAAAAAAACTTTAAAGCTGGAGAGAAAGCCTCAGATGAAGTTTTCTCTGTCAATACAAAAGCCGTCATAGCTTTTAGTGAGGCATTCAAAGGGGATTCTGAACTTTTTTTAGAAGGGCTTACATCTAAAAATCAAAATATCCCCATATCTGGCGGAAACGCAGGCGATAATCATTTATTTGAGAAAACATTTGTCATCTGTGATGATAAAATTTATTTTGAGGGCATAGTCCTATGTTCGCTAGACAGCGATAGCTTATATGCACATACAAATTATTCTTTTAGCAGTGTTTCGATTGGTACAGAAATGATTATAACCAAGGCTGTGGATAATGTGATATATGAAATAGATTACACTCCTGTAAAAAACATTTACCAATACTATCTGGGAGAGGATGTTTTAGAAAATTTTCCAGTCAGTGCCATGGAATTTCCATTGCTAAAAATAGAGGGGGAAATGAGAGTCGCCATGACATCAGTTGGCATGACGGAAGAGGGGGGATTTATATATGTAGGTCATTTTAAAAATGGAGATAAAGTCAAATTTTCAATAACAAACAGTGCAAAAATATTCTCAAAAGCATATGAGTTATATAAAAATATAAGGTGTAATCCAGTTGAAGCTACCTATGTTTATTCGGGTGCCACAAGAAAAACATTTCCCAAAAAATGTTTGGATTATGAGCTTGGATTGATTGAAAAAGTTGCACCTTCAAGTGGTTTTTTTTGCTATGGAGAGTTTTTTCATTCAAAAATAAAAAATCAACTTTTAACGGTAGTTACAACAACTCTGAGTCTGTCTGAAACAGACATTATGCAAAGCATAGAAGAGATTCCTGAAACAATAAATAGCAGTACTATGCTGAATTCACTTATACACTTAGTTAATGTCTCAGATAAGAATTTAAATCAATATAAACAACTTTTAGACAAGGGTTCTATCGTGTCAAAAACAGACACTCGAGGCCATAT
>DATBNI010000522.1:0-4119 GCA_036554425.1 Psychromonas sp. | reverse complement strand
CGTGGTCTCTGAGCCCTTAGATAAGGCTAGTGACAAATGGAACTCCATTCCCCACAATACCTTTACCACCATAGTCAAACAACAGGTGAGCAGCGAGTCATTTTTATAAATGGTAGCGTTTATAAAAAGTGAATGATTGCTTAGATTTTCCCCTTATGGGTTATATCCCATGAAGCATGTGATACTGAAGCCTTGTGATAGACTAACGATGATTAAGCGACAATAAATTTAGCCAGCCACTATAAATAAAAGGCTGGACACTCAAAGGTTAGTAAATTGAAATTCGGGGAAATAACAAACTGTAATAACAACCAATTAGGCAGCGCAATGCCTACGGTAGTGGACAAGTAAAACTGGAGCTGCTTTCACAGGGAGCGATAAAGCCATGATAAAAAAGCAGAAAAAAGGTTGGGCACCCAAAGATTAGCAAATATAATCTATTGACTTTAAATCTTCCCCTAACAGTGAAACAACTGAGGTTAACAACAGAAGTGGTAATTTTTATGTCCTGTCTTGCGCATCCGGCCAAATTAAAACGTCACAAAAAACGGGATAAAACACCTCGTTCCCCTTTTAAATAATGACTATAACTGCCCGAAATAAAAACCCGCGCTTGTCCTGCAATAGGTTCAAGTCGTGCTTAGTGTTACTCACCCTATCTATATTTATTAGTTATATGCCGCAATTTAGTTGTTTAGCAATCCTGCTATGACAGTTGTTTAGTCATGACTATCAATAGTAGTGTCTACATTGTCAGCTGATGGGGTTTCATCCTTTGCAACGTCTTTAGCCAGTTTATTTAATCGCTTTTCTTCCTTTTTCTTCTTTTTTGCAATTTCTTTCTGTCTTTTTTCGTACGAGTAATTAGTTTTTGCCATTAGAGTTCTCTTATATTAATTCAGGTGGAACTGGTATTTTTATTAAACATATAACAGCTTTATAAATATTATTATGCACTAAAAAAAATGTGCCAATCTTCTTTTTATCATTCAATCAATATTTTATGTACAAATATGACTTGTGATAGATGCCACCTTAACATTTTCAAATCATGTGTAACCTTTTAATTTATAAGGTAAATTAAAGTGGCCTAAAAATAACCTGGTAAGTGTCATTTATCTACCGGGAAAATGCGTAAAAAAAACCATAACATAAACACTGATACCCAAAGGTTAACATATTTAAATTAGGGGGATCCAAACAGTGATAACAACCAATCCGGCTGTGCAATACCAACGGCGCGACTAAAGTCGAACTTCCAAAACAGATCACAATATTAAGCGGCTGGGCAATTTCCGTACGTTTTTCTTGTACTGAACAAGCGCTTTAGCAAGTGAAACCCGGATGGTTTCACTAAGTCTGGCATGTACAGGGACGTGCATTCCGGACTGGTGCATTAAAAAGCGGTTGGGCAGAGCAAGAATAAAAAACGTCTAGGCGAATTGAACGGCAGTTCAGGATTATGAGCGGGACAGGCTCTGACTGCCCCTGTATACGGCATTCTTTTGGTTACTTTTATTTTGCTGTGAAAGAGCATGACTCTCTCGAACTGCGAAACACCGTTTCGGTTTCTCATCGTCTACACGCCGTCAAGGGCGGAATACCAACAAATAAAGTTAAACCAAAAGCCAGAAGCGAAAACCTACTAATAACAGATGCGCTATAAAAAAGATGGAAAGAAAAGCTGCCCCCAAAGGCTACCAATATAACCGATTGATTTTAAACACCCATAAAAAAGCCTCAAGCAGTTAAACAACTTGAGGCTAGCAATAAGTTTGTGGGTGCCTTTTAGATTACCCTGTGCTGATAAATTAGCACACCGCGGAGCTTTTTTTAGCTTAGGTGATATCCACACAAACTTTGGGCTAACTTAACGCCCTGCAGTTTAAGCTGATTAATCCGCTGTAAATAGGCGCCGCCTTTTAGCAGATGCAGCGCCACATCAACGGCTTTACGCTGTCTGTAATCCTCTAAATAACTGCCCTTCACCCAGCTGTTAAAAGCCCCCAGACTCGGGCCTGCCCAAATTTGGTAATCCATTTCACGGCCCTTTTCACCCTCGTTGGACCAGCGCGAAGAAAGTCCTAAGTACCAGCGGAAAATCAGTGCCATTTTGCGTTTAGGGTTAGTTTGAGCGCGCGCCAGCATATCGGGATCCCGCTCGTGGAAAAAATCTATAGTATCTGCCCACACAGTATTCAGATCTTTTCTAAAGATCTGTTTTTCAATTTTCTCACGCTCAAGGGCGGGAATAGCTTCGATTGAAGCATAAGCCATATACAGCTCATAGAGTTTATTTGCCCGCATGGCAAACATTGAGCCGCGTTTAACCACCTGCAGTTTAACCCCCATTTCAAACATATCGGCGGCGGGTGCCATAGTCACATCGGCCATTTCGACAGCGGCCAGCAACTTACGTGTATGCTCAGAGGCGCCAGCTTCGATGCAGGCCTGATTGATGCTGCCGACAACAACGTATGCCGCGCCCATATTAAAAGCGGCCAGGGTTGCCTGAGGTGTTCCAATTCCCCCCCCTGCGCCAACCCGCAGTGCAGGTGAAAAATTGTATTTTTCCTGAATTTCATCACGCAGGGCGATAATAGAGGGTAACAGGGTTACAAAGGGGCGGTTATCCGTATGACCGCCGGAGTCCGCTTCGGCGGTGATGTCGTCGGCCATAGGCACTCGCTCTGAAAGCGCGGCCTGCAAGGCAGTGACTTTGCCCTGGGCAAGTAATTTATCGACCAGCTTTTTTGGTGCCGGCTCCATAAAACGCCGTCCGACTTCGGTGCGCGATACCTTGGCAATTACTTTGTTGCCGATATTTACGCTGCCATCGGCATTTTCCGACAAACCGGCCAGACGATAATAAACAATATGCTCGGTTAAGGCTAAATAGGCAGATGCTTCGACCACTTTAACGCCGAGTTTTAAGAAAGACTCAACGGCGCCGCGCTCCAGGGCTTCTTCGCTGGGAGCATGAATAAGGTTGACCGCAAAGGGGCCGTTGGGTAATGCCGTTTGAATACGTTTAATTGCCTTTTCAATTACCTCTGGCACTAAACCGGCCGCACCAAAGGAGCATAAAAATCCCGCTTTGCCGAGGGCTGTGACTAATTCTACCGAAGAGATACCATTGGCCATCGCCCCGCCGTGATACGCATATTTTACGCCATAGCTCTGTTTAAAAGCGGGATCGCCGAGATCTTCCGGATTAAGCGCCTGCGCAAAGGCGAGTACAGATTCACTGCCGTCTGCACCGATCTGCTGACTCACCCCTAAACCCGACGCCTGTTGTGCAAGGTAAAGGGGTTTGTGCAGCGCCATTAGGCAATCTTTGATGGCCTGCGGATCGCTGTTGATGCTTGCCGGACTGACCTTCCATGCCCAGTTGATTTGATTGTCCGTATTAAAACCTAAAGCTGACATATTTGTACCTTAAACGAAGCAGGACTGACCTGAGCTTGGTGCTTGTAAATTAGAATTAAAACCTGATATATAACCCGTTAAGATTATGCTTCAACAATGCTTAAGACGATATTTTTCACTTCATAAATCCGCAGACCGTCTTTAGACAAATTCGCATCCCCGACTAAACGCACTTCTCCCTCATTATTAATTATCTTAGTGAGATGTACATCCAGGCTCATCTGTTTATTAAGCGGGGTAATTTGTCCGCGGTATTTCCAGATAACCTTAGTGCTTGGCGTGATAAAACGGGGATTGTTAAACCCTGCCCCCAAGTCATTTTTTAATGCGTAGGCCTGCAGCAGTTCGATAATAGCTTCTACGCCCAATGAGCCGGGCATTACCGGATCCTGATGAAAGTGGTAGCGGAAGAACCAGTCGGCCGCATCTATGGTACGTTCGCCATAGATATAGGCCAAGTCCGCTTTTCCGCCCCCTTCGACAATAGACACGCTGTCCACAAAGTTCATCTGCCCGCCCGCCAGACGGTAATAGGGTTTGCCCGCAGGCGCGCTGAACAACGGCGATTTTTTGTCCGTCAGATCAAAGCGTTCAATGCGCTCCGGCGCTGTTTTATGATCCGCAAACCATGCCTGAGTAATTTTACCGTTATCTATGCCCAGCTGGTTGGTTAAGGATTCACCGCTGAAG
>DATBNI010000448.1:0-7808 GCA_036554425.1 Psychromonas sp. | reverse complement strand
TACTGGTTATTAACCTTCTGGGTGATTGGTTAAGGGATGTCTTTAACCCGAAAATTTATAAAGGTTAAGTCTTTACTGTTCCCCTGAAATACGGCCGTTATAATGTCTATGATTCAGGGGCTGCTAATCCGCATCACTATCTGCCTTCAGCTCTCCCGCTTTCAAGCACTCTCGTCGAGATTAACAGATACAAAAAAGGCGCCAAATAGCGCCTTTTTGATTAACACCTTAATTAACTGAGTGGTTAATTAAGGTTTTGTAAAATAGCATTAACCGATGCTTTTGCATCGCCAAATAACATTTCAGAGTTCTCTTTAAAGAACAATGGATTCTGCACACCCGCATAACCTGATGCCATTGAACGTTTAAAGACAACCACTTTTTCGGCTTCCCAAACGTGCAGTACCGGCATACCTGAGATAGGAGTCCCTGGCTCATTTGCCGCCGGGTTAACCGTATCATTTGCACCAATTACTAATACCACATCGGTTGTAGTGAAATCATCATTGATTTCATCCATTTCTAATACGATATCGTAGGGTACTTTTGCTTCCGCTAATAATACGTTCATGTGGCCAGGTAAACGCCCAGCAACCGGGTGAATACCAAAACGTACACTTTTGCCTTTGCTGCGCAAGTATTTGGTTAACTCTGCAACCGGATATTGTGCCTGTGCAACGGCCATACCGTAACCGGGAACGATCACAATGTTTTTAGCCGCCGCCAGTGAATCAGCAACTTCCTGAGCGCTTGTTTCAAAATGCTCACCCTGCTCCTCATCGCCGCTTTGTACCGTCACTTCGTTACCAAAACCACCTAAGATAACGCTAACGAACGAACGGTTCATTGCTTTACACATAATGTAGGAAAGAATGGCACCCGAAGAACCTACTAATGCACCTGTGATGATCAGCAGATCGTTGGAGAGCATGAAACCTGTTGCTGCCGCTGCCCAACCTGAGTAGGAGTTAAGCATAGAAACAACCACCGGCATATCTGCGCCGCCGATTGAAGCCACTAAATGCCAACCGAATGCCAGAGCAATAATGGTCATGATAACCAGTGCGGTTAGCCCTAAATCACCAGTTACAAAGCCAATTAGCAGGAATGCGCTTGATGCCAGGACAGCAAGGTTAATCCAGTTTTTACCCGGCAGACTCAGTGGAGTGCTGTTGATTTTTCCACTTAGTTTACCGTAGGCAACAATTGAACCGGTAAAGGTGACCGCGCCAATGAAGATGCCTAAAAACACTTCAACATCATGGATTGATTGCTCAACACCGATCAGCAGACCATGCTCTAAATAGGAATTGAAACCGATAAAGACGGCGGCTAAACCAACAAAACTGTGCAGCACAGCAATAAGTTCAGGCATTGAAGTCATTTCAACTTTTAATGCCAAACGAACCCCGATCCCTGCGCCAATAGCCATTGCCACGGTAATGTAACCCATGCCTGCAACTTGCGAGCTGGCGATGGTTGCGATGATCGCAACTATCATACCTATGATGCCGAAAATATTACCGCGCTTGGCACTTTCTTGACTGCTTAAGCCGTTAAGGCTGGCAATAAAGAGGATGGCTGCAATGATATATGCAGCTGTAATTAATCCTTGAGACATGCTTATTTATCCTTTTGGAACATTTTCAACATACGCTGAGTAACAGTAAAGCCACCCACGATATTGATAGTGGCGATCAGTATCGCAATAGTCGATAAGGTGGTCACAAAACCGTTACCTTGACCTACCTGCAGCAGCGCACCTATGATGATGATACCGCTGATTGCATTGGTTACACTCATAAGAGGTGTATGAAGAGAATGGGCAACATTCCAAACTACGCCGTAACCCACGATACATGCCAGTATAAAGACGGTGAAATGGGCTAGAAAGTTTGCCGGTGCGACGCTTGCAAGCCAGCCAAATAGCACGGCAGCAACAACCGCAGCAACGGGTTTAATCCATTTGTTGGGGGCTTTTTTCTCAACGACGGGTGCCGTTTTTGCAGCTTCCGCTTTTGGCGCGGGCGCAGCACTGACGTTGATTGCCGGTGGCGGCCAGGAAATCTCGCCTTCTTTGACAACGGTTGCTCCGCGAATAACTTCATCTTCGAAATCAATATTGATGCTGCCGTCTTTGTCTTTGCAAAGCAGCTTCATCAGGTTAACTAAGTTGGTGGCATAAAGTTGGCTTGATTGCGTCGGTAAACGGCTGGGAAGATCCGTGTAGCCGATGATTTTTACGCCGTTATCTGTTAGGAAAACTTCATCTTTAACCGTTAGCGCCGCGTTACCGCCTGCTTGCGCTGCTAAATCTACGATCACACTGCCGGCTTTCATCGACGCAATCATCTCTTTTGTCACAAGAAGCGGTGCCGGTTTACCAGGGATAAGTGCCGTTGTGATGATAATGTCAACGTCTTTAGCTTGTTCAGCCATCATTGCAGCTTGCGCTTTTTGATAACCCTCGCTCATGGTCTTGGCATAACCTGAAGTGCTGACTTCCGTTTCTTCTTCGTATTCAACGACTAAGAATTCGGCGCCCATACTCTCGACTTGCTCTTTTACTTCAGGGCGGGTATCAAATGCGCGCACAATGGCGCCTAAACTACCGGCGGTGCCTAATGCAGAAAGACCGGCAACACCTGCGCCTATAATCAGTATCTTAGCGGGTGGTACTTTACCTGCTGCGGTGATCTGTCCGGTAAAGAAGCGGCCAAACTGATTAGCGGCTTCAATGACTGCACGATAACCGGCGATATTCGCCATTGAGCTGAGTGCATCAAGTGCCTGTGCTCGGGAAGTCCGTGGTACTGAATCCATTGCAATAACACTGATTTTTTTACTGCTTAATTTTTTCAGTAATTCAGGGTTTTGCGCTGGCCAGATGAAGCTGACTAGCGTAGCCCCTTCCTTCATTAAGCTGATTTCAGTATCGCTAGGTGCATTAACTTTGAAAATAATATCAGATTGCCATACTAGATCCTTGTCGGTGCCAATTTCTGCACCAGAATCTTGGTAAGCTTGATCGGAAAAGCTAGCAGCTATTCCGGCGTTTGTTTCCACAAGAAAAGTAAAACCTTGTTTAATAAGCAGCGCAACGGTATTCGGTGTTGCAGCTACTCGGTTTTCATTCTCTTGGCTCTCTCTAGGTATACCTATTTGCATAGTAAGTCCATGATCGCTTGTTATTATGAATGGTCGATTTTACGTACAAAAAAAAAACATAAACAGATCTAGATCATATTCAGTTTTTATTTGTACGGGCTTTTATTTAATTAATGAAAACGTCTTGATCTGGCTTTCTAGGCCCGGCTGCGTCTTTGTTTTTCTTTACCGTAAATACAACAAAAAAGAGGGGAACTAGAAGCAAGTTCTATACATTTTTGTATTTTATCAATGTATTTTATAACGTTAGATACTAGTGAAAAAATCAGTTCTCGGCTAGTATTTTCACTATTTTAGCTTCGCTTATCAGTACAATTATGTCACTTGATATAACATTTGGCTATATTAATAAGGATATGGTGTTGATAATGTCGGAATAAAAGGTGATTTTGACAAGGGTATCAGTGCTTGTACAGTCGTTTAAATGTTGTCATTTTCTATTTTCCCAAATCACTTAACTCAGCCTGATCAGGTGATTTGAGGGAATAGATTCAATGCTTAAATGTCCGCAAAGGGGGGCGGGCAGTTAAAGGTGATACGTTGCTGAGTTGAAGGGTGGGTGAGCGTTATGCTTGCTGCATGTAATGCCAGACGCTGCGGCGAGTATTTCTGACCGAACTCGGTTGCGTAAAATTCATCACCCACAATAGGGTGGCCAATCGCCTGCAGATGTATGCGCAACTGATGGGTCCGTCCCGTTAAAGGTTTTAAACAAACCAGGGTGGTTAACTTTTCTCTTTTAACCACAGACCACTGTGTTTGTGAGCTTTTACCCTGGTCAAAATCAACGATTTGACGCGGCCTATTTTCCCAGTCACAACGAATGGGTAAATCGATTAAGCCATTATCCTCTTCGATAATACCCTCAACACGGGCGTAGTAGGTTTTATCGATCACTTTTTGTTGGAATTGCCGTCCCATATGACTTTGTGCAGATTTGCGCATGGTCAAAATAAGAATCCCAGAGGTTGCCATATCTAAACGGTGTACAACGGATGCATTTGGCCAGACACGCAGAATACGTAACGCTAAACTGTCACGATGTTTTTTCTCGCGGCCAGGTACACTTAATAAACCCGAGGGTTTATTTAAGACAACAATATCTTCATCCTGATAGAGGATATCTAAATAAGGTGCTGTTGGTGGGGTGTAAACAAAATTTGGCATATGAGTATCTGCTATAGGTTTGAAAGCTATAAGGTTAAAAAGCAAAGTAAAGCTGACAGTCGATAGCTATCAGCTGTCAGCTTTTTCTAGGATTGTGTTGAAACAATAAACCTGATGGCATCTAGTTTTAATTGGGTTTGCGCTAATATCTGTTCGAAGTTGCTTTGCTGATCCCGTAAGTATTGGATCTCTTCTTCGCGGATATTTGGATTGACCGCTTTTAATGCCTGCAGACGATCTTGTTCCTGCTGCAGGGTCTGCTGCATATTGTGTTTTGCCTGATTAATAATATCAGCCATTAATTTTTGTGCTGCCGGCAGTGAATCTTTAATCAATTGATGAATTAAAGGCTGTGAAGTATTGGCTATTTTACGACTGATATGGCGGTTAATGGGTGTTAACTGGCGGTTAAAGCTATCAAAGGTGACGTTCTGTCCTAAATCCTTGGCATTTTTATCCAATAATAAACGAATAGGGGTGGTGGGCAAGAAACGACTTAATTGCGCATTATCTGTATTGATTGCCTCGACCACATAGATTAATTCTAGAAATGTCGTCGCAGCGGGTAATGAATTGTTCTTTAAAATGGCCACCGCCGTTGTACCGGTATCCGAGCTTAAGATCATCTCCATACCGCCGCTTATCATCGGGTGCTCCCAGCTTAAATACTGTACATCATCACGACTTAAGGCGGTTTTTCTGTTAAAGGTGATGGTTGCCCCTTCTTCCGGTAATCCGGGGAAATCGCTGGTGAGCATATGTTCAGTGGGGCGGACCACTAAACAGTGATTACCTCTGTCTTCCTGCTGTACACCCACTACATCAAAGAGCTGCAGCGCAAACTGGGTGAAATCCGGTTTCTGATCGATTTCCATAATATCGTCAAGCAAATCACTTTGATGCAGGATACCGCTGGAGTTGATTTCTAATAATTTGTCACGGCCTTGTTCAAGTTGCTTTTTAAGCTTGTCGTTATGGGTGCGTGTCAGCTTAATGAGTTTATCTACTTCACCATTATCGTTTTCGCCTGTCGCCAGTAAATTAATTAAATCCTCTTTCACTAACTCAAAAACAGTGTGGCCCGTGGGGGTCGTCTGGGTGAAGGCCTGCAGACCTTGTTCATACCATTTTTGCAGGTGTTCCTGTGACGTTCCCTTTAAATAAGGCGTATAGATTTGAATATCGCAACGTTGTCCTATCCTGTCTAAACGACCAATACGCTGCTCAAGAAGATCCGGGTTAATCGGCAGATCAAATAAGACTAAGTGATGGGAAAATTGGAAGTTACGACCTTCTGATCCAATTTCAGAACAAATCATCACCTGCGCACCCTCTTCAGTTTGTGCGAAATAGGCCGCCGCTTTATCCCGTTCAATTAAGGATAAACCTTCATGGAAAACCGCCGCTTTAATGGCTTCACGCGTGCGCAAAGCCTCTTCAAGTGCCAATGCGGTTTCAGCTTGTGCTGCTATAATTAAGATCTTTTCCCCCTTTAACTGCTGAATAAGATCAATTAACCAATTGATGCGCGGATCGAATAAACACCAGGAATTGCTTTTACCCCCTTCAAAAGCTTGATAAATCTGTTCAGGGTAAAGTGCCCGAAAGGCTTGTTCCTGCAGTGAGCCTGAAGGCAACATTTTAGACACTTTAATCGCGGTGATATATTGCTCAGGCAGAGGCAGGGCAATTATTTTTAAACAACGTTTCGGGAAGCCTTGAATAGCTGAACGGGTATTACGGAATAATAAGCGCCCGGTACCATGCCTGTCTAACAAGTTACTGACCAATTCATGTTGTGCTACCTGGCGTTGGTCATTTTCAATATAAATGTCATCAATAATATTAAACAGGGGCTGTACGTCTTGTTCACTGAGTAGCTCTGTAATACTATTTTTTGATTCATTGGATAATTGATTATTTTCCAGTAGTTCATTAATCGCCGTGGCAACGGGTTTGTAACCCTCTTCTTCCTCGATAAATTTTTGGTAATCAAAGAAACGACTTGGATCTAACAAACGTAAGCGCGCAAAATGGCTCTCGTGACCCAGCTGTTCCGGTGTTGCTGTCAGCAATAAAACCCCGGGAATATGTTTTGATAAGGCTTCAACAACCTGGTATTCGCGACTTGGTTTTTCCTTATCCCAAATAAGATGGTGCGCTTCATCGACGATCAGTAAATCCCAATCCGCTTCTAATGCATTTTCGAAATGGGTCTTTTTACGTAATAAATTTATACTGCACAGGACTAACTGTTCGGTTTCAAAGGGGTTGATCGAATCAAGATAAGCTTCATTGCAACGTGAATCATCAAAAATACTAAAATGTAAATTAAAGCGTCGCATCATTTCCACCAACCACTGATGCTGTAAATTTTCAGGTAATACAATCAAGATACGTTTAGCGCGGCCGGTCACTAATTGCTGGTGGATTATTAACCCCGCTTCAATGGTTTTACCAAGGCCAACTTCATCGGCTAATAAAACCCGCGGAGCATGACGTTTACCCACTTCTTCTGCTATATAAAACTGATGGGGAATAAGATCTACCCGTGCGCCTAATAAACCGCGCAGTTTGGATTTTTGTTGCTGATGCTGATTGGTTAACGATTTATAACGCAGCACAAAGCGATCGAATTTATCAATCTGACCGGCAAATAATTTATCCTGCGGCTTATTAAACTTGATGAAATTATTTAGGAAAGTTTCTCGTAATTCGCCTGCTGAACCATTATCTACATCTGTGCCTATATAAGTTATTAAGTTGTCCTGTTCGACGACTTCACTGACCAATAAAGTCGATTCGTCATGGCCAAGGATTTCATCTCCGACATTAAAACGAACACGTGTAATAGGGGCTTCTTCAATAGCGTACAAACGCTGCTCACCTGAAGCTGCGAATAACAATGTCAACATACGTCCCTCTAAAGCGACAATAGTGCCTAATCCTAATTCGGATTCTGCATCACTGATCCAACGTTGACCCAAAGAAAATGTCATAAAATACCACTCAAAATAAAACTGAAACAAGAAGGGGCACTATGTTACCTAAATCGCCTTGGCAGGTGCTAGTTATAAATGAATTAAAATAGGGATTGTTTTAAACTGGCATATAAATGAAGGAATCTTATGAGTTGTTTAACAAATAAGCAGTCAGATTTTTATCGTAATAAAACCCTTGCCAGCGCTATCTAAATCCCTATAATGCGCATCCACGGAAACGGGAAAGACGCAAGTCAGTCCGGTTACTCAGAACGAAAGAGGTTGAGTTTTTAATAACGTATCACGTTGATTGAAAACATTAAAACTAACCATTGACATCGTTTGAAAGGCGCGTAATATACGCACCTCGCCGAAAGGCACGCTCTTTAACAATTTAATCAAACAATCTGTGTGGACACTTGTTGTTGATGTGATTTCAAAAAAATCAAAGTCCTTTCTTGTAAAGGCAGTAACTTTTCACTTAGTGAATAG
>DATBNI010000436.1:0-3623 GCA_036554425.1 Psychromonas sp. | reverse complement strand
CATTAATGACCGGACATCTAATACTTAACCGCGCTGATTTTTCGATTGGTACTGGCGAATGGGCAAGTGGGGACCAAATTGGACTGCCCGTGAAAGTTTGGTTTGAGGTACTGCTTACCCGCAGTGTAAAGGAGTAATGCCATCATTATTATCAGATTAATCGCAATATGCGCACTGTTTTTATCAGCCTGTGCTGTACAGCAATATTATCCGGAAAAAGGCCCTGCACAGCCCGCTGACTTTCCGGAAGCATTTTATTTACAGGCAGCTGCCGATATGCACAACAGTGTCTATCGTGCGGACAGAAAATTGTCGCAGATTCTGATCCGGACATACAGCGGTGGTGCACTGGCATTATTGGGACATCAACATATTATCGCAAGCCAAGACGTTCAAGGTTATATTTTGTTAAACAAAGCGACAGGGTTATGTCAGGTGGACCTCTTTGTGCCCCTTGGGCAACTCAATGTAGATGATCCGCAGTTACGCGCAGAAGCCGCGCTTAACACAACGCCATCACCAAGCGATGTTGAAGGCACTAAAAATAATATGCTAAAAAGTATCGAAGCAACCAATTATCCCTTTGCCGAGCTGCACAGCAGTGACTGTTCCGCCGCTTTATCAGGCAAAAAGACTAGAGTAGTGTTAACTCTTCATGACGTGCAGCAGGATCGCCTGTTAGCAATCGGTCTGCAGCAGACTCAGGACAATGGGTTAATTGTCAGTGGAAAATTCTCTATTCTGCAAACGGATTTCGGCATCGAGCCGTTTTCTATTTCTAATGGATTGATAACAGTTAAGAATAAATTGGATTTAACCTACCAAGTTTTTTTTACACAAATCAATTAAAACTGACAAGCCACTTCATTAAAATCTTTATCGGTGTCTAAGCGAATGAAAATTATGTTATTATTCATATCAGTGCCTTAGCGCGGAGTCAATATGTCTGTGATAAAACTGACCATATTTTGGCAGAGGCTCATTGATGATGCAGGGCGGATTTACAAACGCTGCTGCTTCTTTGTTTGCGTACTGAAATACCTTACAAGTTGCTCTACAGCAATATAGCGTAAAAAAGCATTTTATCTTTTTCAACCAGTAGGAGTTCAACATGGGTTCAAGAACTACAATGAAAATTATCAGCATTATTCTAATCGTTTTAGGAATTGGCCTGGCTGTATGGGGGTATCAACTATCCGACTCTGTCGGATCAGAAATAACACAGGCTCTTACAGGTGCGGATACTGACAGGGTCATGACTTACTACATAACGGGTGCAGTCAGTTTTTTTGTCGGCATATACCTTTTTAGTAAAAATTAAACCGGAGGCAGTATGGATCTTAGAAGCTTGATAATTTTTTTAGCCATTGGCGCGCTAGCCGGGTGGCTTGCCGGTAATATAATGAAAGGAAGAGGATCTGGTGCCATAGGTAATATTATTATCGGCGTTATTGGTGCTGTATTGGGTGGCTTTGTATTTAGCTTTTTAGGCTTAACAGCAGGCGGATTAATAGGATCTATCATTACAGCCACGGTTGGTGCTATTATTTTGTTATTCATTATTAGGCTAGTTAAGTAGGCCTAGCGCAATAGCTTTAATATAATAACCGGACAAATATTTGTCCGGTTATTTCGGGTTAACGCTGAAGCTAGTGGTTGAATATGTTTGCATCCAGCCTGACTATCTTAGAGCTGTGGTTGATCATAATTTTCAGGCTGATCGCTATAGACACAAACATTATAATCGGCAACTAAACCTGTTTCTGCAACACAGTGCGTTTCAAAAAAATTAACTATCTCTTGACGCAAACAATGTGCTTCAAAAGCCGCTTTGTCACGCCAAATTTCATTAAATACAATGGGAAAACTTTTACCTTCTGCAAAATCATTTTTAATATGACGCGTGACCAGGTATTGAACACAACCTTCCTCACGTTGTGAATTGGGTTCAAGTGCTTGTAATACTTTAAAAAGCTCATTCATTTTTCCAGCTTTAGGCTGAAACATTGCGATACAATATATTTTCTGAGACATAATAACCTTTGTGAATAAAAACAACCGGATGTGATACAGCAATAATGATGCTAGCATTCATTATGACAAGCATAACTGAAATGAGTGCTGTGTTATCAATTAAATCCATATTAACATCACTGCAAGCCATCAAAACCTATTATGCAGTTTAATATGTTCAACTTTTCCATCAGCTGTTAACGCTTAATGAGTTACCTTAAAATGCAAAGCCCATCACGCAGGGTTTAGGCCATTACCGGGCCGAGGAATGCTCGTCTGCTATTACCGCTCTACAGTGGCTGGAGGCCGCAATGATTAAAATTAACAAATCCAATACCGCCAGTTTTGATGTCGATCCGCAGCGTGGTTTTACCCCATTGTGTCCCAACGAATTGCCTGTTAGTGAGGGAGATCAGATTGCTGATGAGTTAAACGCCCAGGCACAGTTCGCCGCTTACCGTCTGGTCAGTAAGGATTGTCACCCTGCCAAAGCTCCCTGGATTGCCGACTCTCCTGATCAGATAATGATGCCTGTTGCGGGAGATTATCCTAATTTGGATGTTAAGTGGCCGGCGCACTGCGTTGTTGGTACTGAAGGGAATCAGCTTATTCCCGGACTGCCGGACGAGGCGGATTATGATCTGTTGATTACAAAGGGCGCGGATCCTCTTAAACACCCCTATGGCGCCTGCTATCAGGATCTTGGCGAAAGTGAAAGTACCGGAGCGATTGAATGGTTGCATGAACGGCAGATAAAAGTTGTTATTGTTGGGGGATTGGCAACCGACTATTGTGTCAAAACCACTGTGCTGCAACTTTGCCGGGCCGGGTTTCGGGTAATAGTTAATCTCGCTGCTTGCCGGGGAGTGGATTGCGACACCACTAAAACTGCCTGCTTGGCAATGTCTGCTGCCGGGGCTGAACTGATCCAAGACAGTAGCAAATTGGAGTTGCAATGAGTATAAAAAACCTGGATCGCTGGCTGATTGAGTCGCTGATGGACACCGATCTCTACAAAATCACCATGCTGCAGGCCTATTACCATGCACCGGAGTTCCGCCTTGTTGATGTCGAGTGGAAGTTTGCCTGCCGCAACCGCAACGGCTTTGATTTGGCGGCGCTGATTCCGGAAATTCTTTGCCAACTTGAGCATCTCTGCACACTCTCTTTTAGCGATGCGGAACTCGACTACCTGGCCAGTTTTTCTTATATCAAACCGGATTTTATTGAATTTCTGCGTATCTTTCGACTCGACATGCGCTTTGTCCATATTGAGCCGAAAGGTGAAGATCTTAACCTGCGTTTTCGCGGGCCGTTATTGCATGTTTCCCTGCTGGAGATTTATACCCTTGCAATTATCAGTGAACTGCATACTTTTGAGCATTGTGGCGGTATTGATCTGGACGTCGCACGGAAAAAACTGGCTGCAAAGTTAGCTCTTCTGCAAGCCGAGGATGATCTGTCCGGCTTTAGTTTCGCCGATTTCGGTACCCGGCGGCGTGCCAGTAAAGCCTGGCAGAAAGAGGTGCTGCTCACCCTGAAACAGCAGTTGCCCGAGTGTTTTTCAGGCACCAGCAGCCTGCATTTTGCCCGCACCTTAGATCTTCCAC
>DATBNI010000429.1:0-4447 GCA_036554425.1 Psychromonas sp. | reverse complement strand
GAAGATTGGTTATATTCGGATCTCTCTTGAGCAGGAAAAAATTCTTAGCTTAATTAATGATTATCAGGAAAACAGTTTTTCAACAATGTTGTTATTATTTGTCTTATCTTTTTTAGTCGGCACCATTATCATGGCACTGTTTTTTAGAAGAATTGAAGCATCTTATTATCGCCTGTCAGGCCTAATACTTAAATTAATTTCACAAAACAAACAATATTTGAAGTGATATTAATCAGTTATGTTTTATCCATAAAAAAACCTTAATATAACTATTAAGGTTTTTTATTATTAACAATATTCGCACTGCTTAGCTGGCCATCACAGCTGGTTTAAAGGGCCTGCATGCAGATAAAATAAAGCGGTTATGCTAGGTTTTTAGCCACAAAATCCCAGTTAACTAATGCCCAGAAACCGTTTAAGTAGCTAGGGCGAGCATTACGGTAATCAATGTAATATGCATGTTCCCATAGATCAACAGTCAATAGTGGCGTTACTGTTTCGTCTGTTAATGGTGTACCTGCATTTGATGTGTTAACAATCTCTAGTGTGCCGTCTGATTTTTTGACAAGCCAAGTCCACGATGAACCAAAATTATTGACTGCTTTATCATTCCAAGCCGCTTGGAATGCTGCAAAGGAACCAAAACTTGCATTAATTGCATCTGCAACAGCGCCAGTAGGCTCTCCACCCGCATTAGGTGCCAGACAGTTCCAGTAGAACGTGTGGTTCCAAACTTGTGCCGCGTTATTAAAAAGAGGACCTTTAGAAGATTTAATGATCTCTTCTAATGATTTTTCAGCCAAATCAGTACCTTCAATCAGCCCATTTAATTTTAAAACATAAGTTGCATGATGTTTGCCGTGATGGTATTCAAGAGTCTCAGCAGAAATGTGTGGTTCTAATGCATCGATTGCAAAGGGTAATGCCGGTAATTCAAAAGCCATGTTGGTAATCTCCAATTGGATGTAGTTACGAGTGATAGAATTATTCCTATCATTTTTTTGATCTTAACATATTGTATTTGATCTTAACTTATTGTAATCGTACCCGCTAATTTTCGACAAGAAAATGATCCATGTCAATGAAAATTTATGATAAAGTAGATTCAATTAACCCATATTTATAAAGCGTTTTGACTGTGATATGGTGTGGGTACGAGCCAATTAACATAATTACCGGATATAAAAATGGAAACATTAGATAAAATCAAAAGCCAAATCAGTGAAAATGCAGTATTGCTTTACATGAAAGGCTCACCAAAATTACCCAGCTGTGGTTTTTCATCACAGGCTTCTCAAGCCTTAATGCAATGTGGTCACCCCTTTGCTTACGTAGATATTCTACAAAATCCAGATATTCGCGCAGAGCTGCCAAAATATGCAAACTGGCCGACCTTCCCGCAACTCTGGGTTGCTGGTGAATTAGTGGGTGGTTGTGACATTATTATGGAAATGTTCCAACAAGGTGAATTACAACCTATTATTGAACAAGCAGTTGCAGCAACGGCAACCGCCGAGTCAGAATAAAGGCTAAATCGCAGCATAAAAAAGGGATACTAAATGTATCCCTTTTTTATAATCTATTTTTACCTTTGAAGTCCGATTTTAGCGCGCAAAACCACCACCGCGACGTCCAAAAAAATTCAATTTGTTAAACGGGAGCGAGAGGCCAGCCTCCTAACGCCTTCCATTTATTGACCATATAAAAAAACAGCTCTGCGGTCACTTCCGTATCATATAAAGCCGAATGTGCCTGTTTATTGTCATAGGCGATTTCTGCCTGTTGGCAGGCTTTAGCAAGGACTGTTTGTCCCAAAATCAAGCCGGCCATACTGGCAGTATCAAAGCTGGCAAATGGATGAAATGGCACACGTTTCAAGCTGCAGCGTTCAGTGGCTTTATTGATAAAACCTTGATCAAATGAAGCGTTATGGGCAACTATGATTGACCGGTTGCACTGGTTATTCTTTTGATGTTTACGCACTAATTTAAATATTTCAGTGAGTGCATCCCGTTCATCCACCGCACCGCGCAGAGGATTAAAAGGATCAATGCCGGTAAAGGCTAAGGCTTTCGGATCTAAGTTTGCCCCTTCAAAAGGCAACACATGGAAATGAATTTTTTCAGCAGCATAAAGATAACCTTGTGAATCCATCGCCGGTAAAATCGCCGCAATTTCTAAAATAGCATCGGTTTGCGCATTAAGACCAGAAGTTTCAATATCAATAATGACCGGAAAAAAGCCCCGAAACCGCTTGTCCAATAAGTTTTCCATAATTTACTCTAAGGTCTCAATAAAAAAGGCGATTATACCCATGCAGTTTGTAAATGCGAATTTCAATGTGCGGGGCAGCCTAAAGTTACTGAACACTTCCTTGAAATTATTTTTTTATTTTCCCCAGTAAATCCGCAAATGGATTATAGGTGGCCCCCACGTGCTCATCATCACCCGCCTTAACACTGCTGCCGTAGAGGTCAGCCTGAGTATACTTATCATGTTCATGGTCATGACAATAGATGCATAACAGCTCCCAGTTACTGCCATCTGCCGGATTATTGGCGTGGTCATGATCAACATGATGGACAGTTAACTCGCGCAGATTTGAATAAACAAATTCACGCGCACACTTTCCACAGACCCAGGGAAATAATTTCAATGCTTTATCTCGATAATCGCTTTCTAAACTTTTATAATTGCTGGGTATATAAGCCATAGGTACCTTCCACCATTTTTGATTAATGTGAATATTCTAACGTTTACGCTCTCGGTAGTGAATAGTGATTTTATAAAAATCGCTAATCTTTCCAATAACAACAATTCTGCGGCAAAACTTCCCAAAAAAGATCTAAACTTTAATCGGATAGATATTATAGTTAGGAAAAATTGACTCTCAGGTGCAACTCAGCCGGTAAAGTGTTCAATACTTCGCGAATGGGTTTGCATAATTAAAAATAGTGTTTATTCTTATTATACTTTGACTAAAGTCTATCTCCATTGTCTTAATCTATATTATTCAAATAGTTATATCGATGATGTAAGCAATTATTTTAAGGAATACACATGGCAGAAATGAGCGGCGTTTTGATTTTTATTATCGGCGGGATTGTCGGGGGCATCCTCGGCTTTGTCATCACTCGCATAACCTTGGGCAGAAAGCAGAAAGCCGCGCAGCAGGAAGCGCTGGATAATACCAAAGCAGAACTGGATCATTACAAATCTCAGGTCAGTAACCACTTTTCCGACAGCGCTAAACTGATGGGACAGGTCGCCAGCAGTTATCAGGCATTATATACCCATATGGCCGGCCAATCGGAAGCTCTGCTCGACGCCACTGAGACTGAGGTGCCCTTTCCTAAACTGAAAACACCCCCTGTAAAAGAACAGCAAGATCCCCTGACAGATGAAGAGTTTGCGCAGGAAACAGCAGAAGAACTACTGGCAGCAAGAGAAGCTGAGCAGAAGACAACGGACGAACCGCTGGCAGCAAAAGAAGCTGAGCAGAAGACAACGGACGAACCGCCGGCAGCAAAAGAAGCTGAGCAGGAAACAACAGAAGAGCCACTGAAAGCAAAAGAAGCTGAGCAGGAAATAACACAATCAGAGGACGCGGAAGAGATTCGTGAGAAAAAAGAGAAAGATTCCTCGGGCAAGAGCGAATGAGTAAGCACGCCTAGTTTAGCGCTTTAAACGGTCTGGTTTTACAATCACAGCAATAACCTTCAGATTAACTAGGATCCAAATCCAAACTGCTTGAAGTTTCAGCATCTTCAAGCAGTTTGGGTATAACTGCATCCAGCCTGATAAATCACAGCAGCCATTCTACACCTCGAAATGGCAGATAAACCTAAGAAGCGGCCGCACAGAGCAATAGAGATTAATTATCCACGAATATAAAAGTGTGTCACTAGCAATGATATTTGATGGTTAACCTTCAATAAGTTAAACTTTCTTTCAAGCAGTTTGACTGTTCATTATTTCCATTATCATATTTAGTTCCCCAAGAACGACCCCATTGGATACTATAAAAAAACAAAAGAGTTTAAAATCAAATGAGTAAAGCTAACATCCAATGGTTTCCAGGGCACATGCACAAGGCACACAAGCAGATCAAAGAGGTATTACCCCAGGTTGATATTATTATTGAAGTCGTTGATGCGAGAATTCCTTACAGTAGCGAAAACCCGTTAATTGCTAATATCCGCGAAAAAACCCCCTGTATCAAAGTACTTAACAAATCTGACTTGGCAGATCCTGTTATTACAGCCCAGTGGATCACTTATTTAGAGCAGGAGCAGGGTATAAAAGCACTCGCTATTACCACCAGTAAACCTGAGCAAGTACATCAAATAACCAAACTGTGCGAACAGATGTTACCCAATAAACTGGGTAAGGATAAACAGATTAGAGCCATGATCATGGGCATTCCAAATGTTGGAAAATCTACCAA
>DATBNI010000416.1:0-5551 GCA_036554425.1 Psychromonas sp. | reverse complement strand
TTCTAGAAACTGAATGGCAAAAAAGATATGGTCATTAAAAATAGCTGCCACCGATGAACGGCTCAATACAGAAAATCTCATTTCAGTTTTTACTTGTATTGGCCATTTTGATCTGCTTTAGCCCTTTGCTGCCGGGCTTGCTGGGATTCTTATTTTCTGCTTTTTCTTATATTCCGGCCATTGATCTGCACACTTTCTCTTTAACTGGGTTCTCTGAGTTTTTATTATGGCCGGGTCTGCATCAGTCGATTTTAATCACTCTTTTTGTCAGCCTGAGCAGTACCTTTTTAGCCGCAGTGCTGACCTTCTCGATTTTACAGTCCTGCTGGAATAAAACTTACTGGCACAAGTTGGAAAGCTTGCTTGCCCCGATATTGGCACTACCCCATGTGGCTTTCGCTATTGGTTTTGCCTTTTTATTTACCCCGAGTGGTTTTATTGCGCGTATTTTAAGCGCTCTTTTTAATGACCTTGGTATCGCTAATTGGAGTTTGATTAATGATCCCTATGGTTTAGGGCTGATTTTAGGACTCACAATCAAAGAGATTCCATTTTTACTCTTTATGAGTATCCCGCTCCTTAAGCAGCTAAATGTTAACAGCACCCTGGTGACGGCGCAGAGTTTAGGTTATTCCACAGCACAAACCTGGCAGAAAATAATATTACCGCAATGGCTGCCTAAAATTCGTTTTACGCTTTTTGCCGTGATGGCCTACAGCCTGTCTGTCGTTGATGTGGCACTGGTCATAGGTCCGACCTCACCAGCCACTTTACCCGTGCTTATTTGGCAGTGGTTAAATGATGCAGACTTATCCACATTACCTAAAGCATCGGCTGGCGCGTTATCACTATTACTGCTCTGTATCGTTTTATTGTATTTAATCCGCTTGATAGAATGGTTAACCATAGTTAAATACCGCACCTGGCAAACCAGCGGACGTCGCGCACTGCCGCTTCCCGGTAAAAGTGCACTCTTAGTCACCTACATTATTTCATTAACCACCCTGCCGCTTCTGATCCTTTGGTCCTTTGCGCAACGCTGGCCTTTCCCGGATATTTTCCCAAGCCGTTGGTCATTACGCTTCTGGCAGCAGGAGTGGACATTTTTGTGGGGTATTATCGGCAATAGTATATTGATTGCCTTAGTCAGCGCGAGCGTGGCACTTTTATTTGCAATTGTTATTCATGAACACAGCATTAGGGCAGTGGCCCATAAGCGCCGATTTGTCGTGCCACGGTTAATCATTTCAATTCCCATGCTCGCACCACAATTGTCCATTTTATTTGGGATACAAGTTGCGACACTTTTTATTGCCCATCAGTATTATTATTTATGGGTGATTTGGGCGCATATTTTCTTTGTTTTCCCTTACGTTTATCTGGTTTTAGACGGGCCATGGAGAAGTTATGAAAAGCGACTGGATATGATTGCGCTGAGTTTGGGGATGTCACCTTTTAAAGTTTGGTGGACAATTAAACGACCAGTCTTATTACCCACCCTTTGTATTGCCTGGGCGGTTGGGATCAGCGTTAGTTTAGCGCAATATTTACCGACCTTAATGCTTGCGGGCGGACGTATTTCCACCTTAACCACAGAAGCTGTGGCACTCTCTAGCGGTCAAGATCGCCGGATCAGCGCCATTTATGCACTACTGCAGTCTTTAGTGCCCTTTTCCTTTTATCTCCTCGCTATTTTTGCAAGCCAAAAAACCGGGATGATGATAAATCAAAGCACAGTCAGTAAAAGGAGTGTTGATAACGATGTCCCTGACAATAAAAAATATGAGCATTATTGATATCAATAATAAACCGCTGTTTCCGCCACTTTCATTTACTGTCTTGCCCGGTGAAATATTAACCTTAATGGGGCCGAGTGGTTGTGGGAAATCGACCTTATTAAGTGCAATAGCCGGTCATCCCTCACCCGATTTCAGCTACCAAGGTGAATATTATTTAGATAACTGTTTACTCAATCAGACAGCAGTCGAAAAACGTCATATTGGCATCTTATTTCAAGATGATCTGTTATTCCCGCATCTCAATATTTGGGAAAACCTCGCCATTGCCCTGCCAAATAAATTTAAAAAAGAGCAGCGTAAGGCGGTGGCAATGAACACTTTGACTGAATTAAAGTTACAAAGCTTAGCTGAAAAAGGGCCATCACAGATATCAGGGGGGCAGAGAGCCAGGGTCAGTATGATGAGAATGCTGCTCGCCGAGCCCGCCGCCGTTTTACTGGATGAGCCCTTTAGCAAATTAGATAAATCATTACGCAGTGACTTTAGAGACTGGGTGTTTGAACAGATAAGAAAAAGAAAACTGCCTGCTTTAATGGTTACCCATGATGAATCAGATCTGCCTGATCACGGTCAATGTTTACAATGGCCTTGGAATGAACAACCAGAAAATGGACTTAACAACAAGCCAATAAAGGAAAAAACATGTTAGACCGTTTTGCGACTAAAATTATCCGCTCCCCGCTTAATGGCATAGCGAAACAGATAGATAAACTGGGGATCAAGGCTGACCAAATAACCTTATTCGGTTTTTTTTTCGGCCTTCTGAGCCTGCCGGCTTTAGCCTATCAAGCCTATTACCTTGCCCTGTCTTTCATTATTCTCAATCGCATTTTTGATGGCATTGACGGCGCTATTGCAAGAATACAGGGGATCACCGACAGTGGTGGTTTTTTAGATATTACTCTGGACTTTATTTTTTATGCATTAGTCCCCTTTGGTTTTGTTTTGGCGAATCCTGAGATGAATGCTATCGCCGGTGCTTTTTTGATTTTTTCTTTTATCGGCTCGGGATCCAGTTTCTTAGCCTTTGCGGTAATGGCCGGAAAAAGGAAGATAGAGAACCTTAAGAGTCCAACCCACAGCAAAAAATCACTTTATTACATCGGAGGATTAACGGAAGGAACAGAAACTATTCTTTGTTTTATTCTGTTATGTTTATTACCGCAGCATTTTTCAAGCATTGCTTATATTTTCGGTTTTCTTTGCTGGCTCACCACTGTGACCCGCATCTGGACAGGTTATTTGACCCTTAAACAGTAACCGATAATCCCCCTAAAATGCAGTGATCTGCATTTTAGGGAATTATTCCCATATTACTCAATAATCACTGGGGTTAAAGCAGCCAAAAAGTCCGCTAAATTTTCGGCTAAAACAGCTTCCTGCCCTTTCCCTAATGTCTCCAACTGGACTTCACCCGTTGCATTTAACACCGACACTATCTGCATCTCGTCTGAACAGCTGGCGATGAACATAGAGGCCGGTTGTTTTAAACGTTTCTGCATCATAAAATGGGCAATCATGTTTTCTTGCAGGAGATTAAAATCCTGCTCATTCCAGGCCTGGATCAACTCGATCGGATGATCCTCGTAGACAGCAGGTAAACCGGCCGAGTATGCCGAGCAGAAAAATGCCACAATACTGGGGTGCAGTTTTATATCCAGTGCCTGCTCAATATTGCTCAGATCGATAGCGGATTCACGCTTAACCGGTGACCAGTGAATAAGTTGGTTTTCGGCCTCTCCGACCTGACAGGGTGAAATCCAGTGCCGATCAAAAACCGTTTGAGGTAATGATTTTTTTTGGGTTTGCCAAAGGTGTTTAAAACGTTCGAAAAAATCGAATAGCTGTGTTTGTGTTGTCTGATTCATTGCTCGAATAATTCTTTATTTTGTTTACAATACTGTCATTGTATTGTTTTAAAAAAGAAAAGCGAAAAAAATGACTAATAAACCACTCTATGATCAAAATTCCGTGCTCAAAAATCTGTCTTTGGGAAAAAAAACAGAATACAAAAGCAGCTACGATCCTACTTTATTGCAAGCCGTGCCACGCAGTTTAAACCGTGATGAACTGCAGCTTTCAGAACATAACCTGCCCTTTTATGGTGTTGATTTGTGGAATATTTACGAGCTTTCCTGGTTAAACAGTAAAGGCAAACCCGTTGTTGCAACGGGGGTGGTCAAAGTCCCTTTCGACAGTAAAAACTTAATTGAATCAAAATCATTCAAGTTATATTTAAACAGCTTTAACCAAAGCAAATTTGCTTCAATTGATGCAGTGCAGAAAGTGCTGAAGGCGGATCTGTCGCATTGCGCCGATAAAGCGGTGAGTGTTGAACTGAATGCTGATTTAGATAATTTTAGCGACAAGCTGGGTACTTTTACCGGACAGTGTTTAGATGCGTTAGACATTGAAATTGATAACTACCAACTGAACGCAAATTACCTTCAGGATATTTGCTCACAGGAGCAGGTAACCGAAACCCTCTATTCGCATTTATTAAAATCAAACTGCTTAATCACCAGTCAACCGGATTGGGCAAGTATCGAAATAAGCTATAGCGGTAAAAAATTAGATCGTGAGAAATTATTACGCTATTTAATCTCTTTCCGTCAACATAATGAATTTCACGAGCAGTGTGTTGAACGAATCTATTGTGACATCATGAAATTTGGACAAATTGATTCGCTTTGTATTTATGCGCGTTATACTCGCAGGGGCGGATTAGACATTAACCCGCTGCGCGCCACGGAACATATTAATGATATTAATAATATTCGTTTACTACGACAATAAAAATTAGCTGTTATGAGATATATTGGTCAATACTTTCGCGCTCTTTGTGCGCTCTTTTTAGTTCAGCTCAGCCAATCGGCCGGGGCGTTGGCATTAACCGATCCTGCGCTCCCTGAAACACTAAAAAATGCTTTTTCACTACGCGATACAGCCCCCCTCAGCTGTATTAATACGGCAACAATCTATATCAACACGCAGCAAAACAGTACAGTGCTAACCAAGCAGCAAAACAGCAATAATTTCGCCATACAATTACAGGCATATTGTTATGCTCAACTTGGCCAATACTCAAAAGCGCTGGATTTATTGCTGCCAATGTTAAAAAATCCAAGCAGTAACAGCGATCAAATAGAAATATTGAATATCATAGCGCTTGAAATTCCCCTGGCAGAACGCCCGCAATTGAGTAATATTGAGCTGATTAAAAGACTCAATGAGCTGATTGATACACTCCAACCGCCATTAATTAATTCAATGAACTTAACTATTACAAGATTATTAACCCTCAGTAAACTGTATTTAGAAGAAGATAATTATCAGGATGCGCATAGCGCGTTAGAACAAATAAAAACATTACTGAAAAATAATAACAATAATAATTTACATGCCTGGTTAGATTATTATCAGGGGCTCTATTTTGATCAGATCAAACAGGAGCAATTGGCCAGTTTGCATTTTCTTTCCGCAGACAGGTTGGCCGATCAGCATGGTTTTATTAAACTCAGTGCTCAGGTGAAAAACAGCATCATTTTAATGTACCAAAAGAAGTATCGCTTCACACGGGCTTTAGATTTTTCCAGCAGAAGAATTGAACTTTATATGGGCACTGAAAACACGCCCAGGCAAGTCGAAAGTATTATTCAATTTGCCATTTTAAAACGCCAAAATAATGAACACAACCAAGCCTTAATTTACCTGTTTAATGCCTTGGAATTAATTGAAGAAAATTCATACAA
>DATBNI010000406.1:0-2246 GCA_036554425.1 Psychromonas sp. | reverse complement strand
GGTAAACATCGCGGGATCGGTTATTTTATGGGATCAAGTTTTGGTGCCATTACCCCCTTTTGTTCCTGCTCAAGTATTCCCGTCTTTCTCGGATTTACCTCTGCCGGTATTCCCGTCGGCATTACCATGTCCTTTTTAATCACCTCCCCACTGATCAATGAAGTCGCAATACTGCTACTGATGAGCTTACTGGGCTGGAAATTTACGGTTTTATATGTACTTGTCGGCATGACAGTCGGCATGTTAGGGGGATTGTTTCTCGATTTGATCAAAGCCGAACGCTGGCTACAGTCGTTTGCCGCAGAGGCGCTAAAACGCGGCCAGCTGCAAAAGGATAAAGAAGCGGATGTGCAAACAAAAATACAAGCGGAAAACTCACTCTCCTTCAGCGCACGACATCAATTTGCAAAAACAGAAGCGTTAGAGATATTCGGCCGGGTCTGGAAGTGGGTTATTGTCGGGGTTGGGCTCGGTGCGGCGCTGCACGGATTTGTCCCCGACGGCTGGATTGCAGCACATTTGGGCGATCAACAATGGTGGTCTGTCCCTGCGGCAGTTTTATTAGGTATCCCGCTTTACTCCAATGCGACAGGAATCATCCCTGTTATGGAAAGTCTGCTCAGCAACGGCTTACCGGTAGGCACCACCCTGGCATTTTGCATGAGCACAGTGGCGGCGAGTTTCCCTGAATTTATTTTACTTAAACAGGTCATGCAGTGGCGGCTATTGGCTATCTTATTCTCCATGTTATTAGTTGCTTTTACCTTGGTTGGCTGGATTTTTAACATTTTCACCCCTTTATTATGAGGATTAACAGATGAAAAACATTAAAGTACTGGGTACAGGCTGTGCAAAATGTAAAACCACAGTCACACTTATCAACCAGGTTGCTGAGCAGCTTGGCGTGACCATCAAGCTGGAGAAGATCGAGGATCTGCCGCAAATTATGGCCTATGGGGTGATGAGTACGCCTGCGGTTGTGGTCAATGAACAGGTGGTTCACAAAGGCAGTATTCCTACACGAGAACAGATTGAATCCTGGATCAGGTAATAAGTGATCAGTGCAACGGCCCCTTAAGCATTGCCCGACAACCTCCTGGAATAAGATTAACAACGAAAAGATTCTGCTCGGCGTACGGGAAACACAGTAGATTGAGCCACTTCTTTTTGATATGCCCTTTTATCCGTAAGAGGTACGGTACTCAGAAGTGCTTCAAGAGATGCCGAACATAATTGCAGGCTTAGAATGCCGCGTTTGTTTAGCGCCGGCTGTCAGCAGCAAAACCTGTTGCCGTAAATTGTATTGCTACATATTTTTAAGCATATGGCGCCGACTTTAATCCGGCGATTGCCGGTCAGGTAAAATCATGCTTTATGGAGGTTAACAATATGGGTCACTACCATCACCATAGTCCGCAAGAATACGGGAAGCTGTTTGCAATCGGCATCACGTTAAATATCAGTTATGTGGCAATCGAAGCCTTTTACGGCTGGCGTATTGGATCCTTAGCCTTACTCGCTGATGCAGCTCACAATCTGGGTGATGTGGCCGGGCTACTGTTAGCATGGGCGGCCTTCGCGGCAGGTAAAATACTGCCGAACATAAAACATACCTTTGGCTGGAAAAAGGCATCTATTTTTGCGAGCTTTGTAAACGCGACAATATTACTGACCGCAATGGGGGCACTTGCCTGGGAGGCGATTTCCCGACTCGGTCAGGATTCGCAGATGCAGGCGAACACTATTATTTGGGTCGCTGGTGTTGGTGTTTTTATTAACGCATTAACTGCATGGCTGTTTATCAGGGGCAGTAAAGAGGATCTTAATATACGCGGAGCCTTTTTACATATGGCTGCCGATGCTTTGGTTTCCCTGGCGGTGGTAATTTCAGCGGTACTCTATCTGCAATGGCAAAGGTCGTGGCTGGATCCCGTCATGAGTTTACTTGTCGCGGTTGTCGTGGTGATGAGCACCTGGTCATTATTTATTAAATCACTGCATCTTTTGTTTGACGGTGTCCCTGTCGATATCAATACCAATTCGTTAATTGACTACTTTAATAATCATCCTCATATTTATCGCTTTCATGACCTGCATATTTGGGCTATTTCAACCACGGAAAATTCGCTCAGCGTGCATTTAGTAAAACAGGATGAAAGCATCAGTAATTCATCCTTATTAACCAGTATTAATAAAGATATTTATGCTCAATACAAGCTATCTCACATTACCATCCAGATAGAAAC
>DATBNI010000324.1:0-2533 GCA_036554425.1 Psychromonas sp. | reverse complement strand
TTGCGGCTTGAATTAATAAATCCTCTTTAGTGCCTTTGATCACGCCGCCCGAAGTATTGAGTTGATAACCCTGTTTTTGCAACAGATCTACAACCTGGGGAAGTTGCGGGTATTTTTTAAAGTGGTTAACAGAAAGGGTAAAATGGTTCGCTCTTAAACCCCAAACAGAAAGCCAGGCGGCATATTCGGATTGTTCAAGTAAACTGAGATAGTCCGCATAACTTGGCAATGCCCATAGACGGCCGCTACTTAACAGAGAGCCTGAATAGGCATTAGCTTTCGAGTCTGCCTGCAATATAATGTTTTTAAGTATGGCCTGTGCCTTTACTGACAGGCTTTCCCAGCGCAGTTCACTGATAAATATCTTGGTCGGTGATTTATCATGCAGATAGCAACGTGCATCCAGTTTTTTGTCCTCAAAATGGTATGAATCGAGATACTGATAACCCATTGCAAAGATTTCGCTTTCTAAGTGATCGATGGAAATTGTTGAATTTGCGAAGGTCCGAAAAGCGATGTGATCATTGACTAATACTTCACCCTCACTTTCAAATAAGCGATGGATAGCCGCTGCCTGCGGGCTTATGCTGCTGTACTGTTGCCAAAGTCTTTCAAAAAAAACATCTATTTCATTCATAAATCACCCCGATAATGTGCAGGTTTCATTCTCTTTTACTCCTTAAAAGATAGGTGACAATAGTGGCTTTATCCACTGCAACTCTTCTGCTGCTCTTTATAATAAAGAGGTTAATTTTTTTCTGCGTAATTAGTCAGTCACTTTGACGATTTTTATCCGCAGAATTTTGCCCTTATTTAAACAGCGAGCTGAATTATCCGGGCTGTGTTTTTACCCGTACCCGCTTTAAATTAGACACAACAAGCTTTATAGTTATCAACAAGTTAAAACTACTGAGGTAAATCATGACCCAAACCGCCTTGCAAATAATCAAAGATTACCACCAGCAGAGCAAACATCAGCCCGGCCGGTATGCGCGTGCGCCCGGTTATATGGACTGGGCGAATCAGCCATTACCCTACCGGCTTTACCAGGGAGCACCACAAATCCATTTGCCGCTGTTAAAAAAAACTAACCCTCTGCCCTACTCCGCCCTCTTTCAGACAGCAGAAAAAACGGCTGAATCCATTTCTATTGAATCAGTTGCCAGTATGCTGGAGCTCAGTTTAGGGCTTTCAGCCTGGAAAGAGTATCAGGGGTCAGAGTGGGCACTGCGCATCAATCCTTCCAGCGGCAACCTGCATCCCACTGAATGCTATTTACTGTTGCCGGCATTAGATCAGCAAGCGGCTGCCAGTGTGCATTACAACCCCTATATTCATATGCTTGAACAACGCGCAGCAATACCCGATGTGCCGGCACAAGCATTAAAACAGACGGATGGTTTTGCCTTGATGCTAAGCAGCATTGCCTGGCGGGAGGCATGGAAATATGGCGAGCGAGCTTACCGTTATTGCCAGCATGATGTAGGCCACGCCCTAGCGGCATTAAACATTGCCTGTAACCTAAATGGCTGGCAGATTCGAGTATTACCAAACATTTCATCAGAAAAATCAGAAAGGGTCTTTGCACTAGCGCAATCAAACAAGGTGCCGGCAGAAACCGAGTTTACCGATTGTGTCTGCTGGGTGAGCCGGACAACACCTGACTTAGTGGCTGTCGAGCAATGGTTTGACCGGCTCCCGGCGCTGAGTTATGTACACCCTGCGAATCAACTGAGTAAAGTGCATCTCGACTGGCCAATTATTGATCAGGTTTTCTTCTCCAGCCACCAAACGCCGTTAACGCTAACAGCGGCCAAAAATACAGTCGCCATTAATCCGGAGGCAAACAATGTCTGCAGCGCAACTGCCGAAACACTTATTCGCCAACGCCGCAGCGCACAAAGTTACGACCGGGCAAGCAGTCACTTGCCGCTAAACATCTTTTTACATAACCTGCAAAAAACCCTGCCCGGCAATAGCGTCCCTTTTTCAGTCTTACCATTCGAAGCACAGCTGGATCTTGTTTTGTTTGTGCATAATGTCCAGGAACTGCAATCAGGTTTGTATATTTGGGTACGCAATGAAACACATCTGCCCTTATTAAAAGCGCAAATGGACAGTGATTTTGAGTGGACGGAGGTGATTAAACAGCAACCTTTGTATTTATTGCAAGGGGGAGATTTCAGAAATATTGCCAAAACGGTCAGCTGTAATCAGGATATCGCCGGTGACAGTGCCTTTTCATTGGCTATGCTGGCAAATTTTACCGTACCTTTACAAAAATCCCCAAGCTGTTACCCCAGTTTATATTGGGAAAGCGGATTAATTGGCCAGGTCTTGTATCTGCAGGCAGAAGCTTTTGGTCTGCGCGGTACAGGTATAGGCTGTTTTTTTGATGATCAGGTCCACCAGTTACTTGGCCTCAAGGACGATCAATGGCAAAGTCTTTATCATTTCACCGTCGGTAAAGCGATAGATGATCTGCGGATAGCCAGCAAACCGGCTTATTTTCATTTAAAACCATAAAGCAGAT
>DATBNI010000393.1:0-10051 GCA_036554425.1 Psychromonas sp. | reverse complement strand
TGTTTACATCCATGCAACTGCCGTCAACTGCGCATTGGGTGAGACATTAAAAATATGCCAGACACAATTAGCGCAAAACAGTACTGCCAATATGTGTTTAGAATCCGGCTGGTTAAATGATGGCAGCAAGACAGTCGTGGGCAAAATTGCAACGTATCTACCCGCCATTGAAGGTGCATTAGCCCATTACAATACGCGTAATAACCGCATCGCTTTATCGGCACTTGTACAGATTAAACCCGAAATAGAAAAAGTCATTCAGCGCTATGGTGCTGAGCGGGTTGCGGTGATCGTTGCCACCAGCACATCGGGTATCAGCGATGGTGAACTCGCATTAGCGGCAAAGCTTAAAAGCGGAAAATTCCCCGAAGGTTATACTTATGAGCAACAGGAAATTTCCAATCTGGGTGAATTTACTGCTGATTATTTTAAGTTAAATGGCCCGGTTTATACCATTTCAACGGCCTGTTCATCGAGCGGGCGGGTTTTTATCTCAGCCAAACGTTTACTGAAAGCGGGATTAGTTGATGCGGTGCTGGTCGGTGGCGCGGATTCCTTATGCAAACTGACCTTAAATGGTTTCCACGGTTTAGCCGCGTTATCCGATGAAATCTGTAATCCTTTTAGTGAAAACCGTAAAGGTATTAATATCGGCGAAGCCGGGGCTTTTATGCTCCTGGCGCGCGACAAAAACAGCACCGGACTGGCCCTGCTTGGCGCGGGAGACAGCTCCGATGCTTTTCATCTTTCCGCGCCGCACCCCGAGGGTGAAGGAGCGATAGAGGCTATCCGCAAAGCCCTGGATGATGCACACTTATCAGCCCGGGAGATTGGTTATATTAATGCCCACGGCACGGCAACCAAACTCAATGACGAGGTTGAAGCACAAGCCATTTATTCTGTCTTCGGCGACACTGTGCCGGTCAGTTCAACCAAACCTTTTACCGGACATACCTTAGGGACAGCCAGTATCTTAGAGGCGGTGATCAGCTGTTTAGTTCTGGAGCAAAATATGGATCTGCCCATACAAATTAACGATGGTGAGATTGATAAAAATATTAAACCGATAAAATTGATCGAAGAAAAACAAAAACCTAAGGTGAAAACAATATTGAGTAACTCATTTGCTTTTGGCGGTAATAATATCAGCTTGATTTTTGGATATGCTAATGACTGAATTTCCTGACTTGGGCTTACTTTTAGCACATCAAGCACCCATGATATTGATCCATAAATTAAGCCATGTGACGGCATTGAGCGTTCACTGCCAGGTGAAAATAGACAGCGACAATCTGTTTTTTGACAGCCAGTTGGGCGCCGTCCCAAGTTGGGTAGGTATTGAATTTTTGGCGCAAACCATCGCCGCCTGGGCGGGATATCACGCTTATTTAGAAAACCGCTCACCAAACGTCGGTTTTTTATTGGGCAGCCGCTGTTATAGCGCAGACTGTGATTTATTTGCAAAGGATGCAGTCCTTGACCTTTATGCCGAGCAGTTAATGGAAAATGAAGGGATGGCGGCCTTTGCCTGCCGAATCGAATGCCAAGGGGAAACACTGATCACTGCGCAATTAAATGTATTTGTTCCTCCCCCTGAAAAATTAGAAAAAATGTTAAAAGGAAAAAACAATGCTTAGACAGGTTTTAGTCACTGGTGCGAGTAAAGGTATCGGCCGTGCGGTTGCCCTGCAATTGGCCCGGGATGGTTTTATTATTGCCGTACATTACAAAGGCGATAAGGACGGTGCCTTACAAACACTGCAGGCGATTCAGGAATCCGGCGGTCAAGGGCGTTTATTAGGCTTTGATATCAGCAATCGACAGCAGTGCAGAGAAGTGATAGAAGCGGATATTGAAGAACACGGCGCTTATTACGGCGTGGTCAGTAATGCCGGCATCAGTTGCGATACGGTTTTTCCGGCAATGACCGGAGAAGAGTGGGACAGTGTTGTGCATACCAACTTAGACGGCTTTTATAATGTTTTGCATCCCTGTATTATGCCTATGGTACAACTGCGCAAAGGAGGCCGTATTATCACCCTGGCATCTGTCTCGGGAATAACAGGAAACCGCGGTCAAACCAACTACAGCGCAGCTAAAGCCGGCATTATCGGCGCAACAAAAGCCTTAGCTTTAGAAGTGGCCAAGCGCAAAATCACGGTAAACTGCGTCGCCCCGGGTTTAGTGGATACCGGCATGGTCAATGAAAGCGTAAAAGAGCATGCTTTACCCCTTGTCCCATTGCGCCGTATGGGACAGCCGCAAGAGGTTGCCGGTTTAGTCAGTTATTTAATGTCGGATATAGCCGCCTACGTGACTCGTCAAGTGATCTCTATTAATGGCGGCATGGTGTAAAATACGATGAGTTATCAGAAAACCCCGAAAAATATCATAAAAAATGGAGGCATGATCTAATGGAACATCGTGTTGTTGTTACCGGAATGTCTGCTGTTACTGCCCTGGGTAATAACTGGGAAGCGGTTGAAGCAAAATTAAAAGCATGTGAAAACGCCGTGTTATACATGCAAAGTTACGAGCAATATGAGGGTTTAAATACCAAATTAGCCGCCCCTATTGTTGATTTTGAGTTACCCAAACATTACACCCGTAAAAAAATACGCGGCATGGGCCGGGTAGCCAAACTGGCAACCTTTGCCTCGGAAAATGCATTAATTCAAAGTGGTTTAATGGGTCACCATGTTTTAACCAATGGCCAGACGGGGGTGGCTTACGGCTCTTCCACCGGCAGCACAGATGCGATTGGTGCTTTTGGCGTCATGCTTAATGAAAAAAGTACCAAAGCCATTACCGCCACTACCTATGTACAGATGATGCCGCATACCACGGCTGTTAATGTGGGGCTGTTTTTTGGTTTAAAAGGCCGGATCATACCCACCAGCAGCGCTTGTACTTCTGCCAGCCAGGCAATAGGTTATGCCTTTGAAGCCATTAAACACGGCTATCAGACCGTGATGGTCGCGGGCGGAGCGGAAGAGTTATGCCCCACTGAATCGGCTGTTTTTGATACTTTATTTGCCACCAGCTTAAAAAATGATGCCCCTAAATCCACGCCCAGCCCATTCGATAAAGAGCGTGATGGACTAGTGATTGGTGAAGGCGCAGGCACACTGATATTAGAAGAATACCAACATGCCAAGGCGCGCGGGGCAACAATATTTGCCGAAGTTGTTGGTTTTGCCACCAACTGCGATGCAGCGCACGTGACCCAACCGCAACAGGAAACCATGCAGATTTGTATGGAGATGGCACTGGAAAATGCGCATCTTAGCGCCGATGACATTGGCTATATCTCAGCTCATGGTACCGCCACGGCGCGTGGGGATATCGCAGAATCCAATGCAACTGCAAACATTTTCGCCAATAAAACCCCCATCAGCTCCTTAAAGAGTTATCTGGGTCATACCCTGGGTGCCTGCGGCGCCATTGAAGCCTGGACAGCCATAGAGATGATGAATAAAGGCTGGTTTAATCCGACCTTGAACCTCAACAATGTCGATCCGCAGTGCGGCGAACTCGATTATATTACCGGCAGTGGCCGTCATATTAACTGTGATTACATCATGAGTAATAACTTTGCCTTCGGCGGCATTAATACCTCATTAATCTTTAAACGTTGTTAATTTGTGCTGACAACAGGGGATAAGGAGCGTGATACGCTCCTTTTTTTTGAGGTTTTTTAACCGCACAACTTTTAATCTCTAAAGTTTTTAACCTCTAAAACTTTAGCCTCTAAAATAATGCGCTGCAACAAAGGGCATCTTGACCACAGTCATGGGCAGCTTTTTAGCGCGCACTTGTGCAAAGACTTCCGTACCAATACTGCTAAAATCTGTGTCAACATAGGCCATTGCAACGGGCATCCCTATTGAAGGGCCGAAGGTGCCGCTAGTGACAATACCGATTTGATTATTTTCCGCATCAAATAATTGACTGCCCTCACGCACCGGCGCTTTTGAGCTGCCCAATAAACCGATACGTTTACGGCTAATGTTTTTACTTTCAATCTGTTCGAGAATAAGCTCTGCGCCAGGAAAGCCGCCCGGCCGCTGCCCCTCGGCACGACGTGCTTTGCTGATACCCCATAATAAACTTGCCTCGACAGGTGTTGTCGTTGCGTCAATGTCATGACCGTATAAACATAAACCCGCTTCAAGACGTAATGAGTCCCGTGCACCAAGACCAATCCACTCTACTTCAGTAAAAGCCAGCAATTCACGCGCCAGGGACTCTGCGTTTGCGGCAGGAACCGAAATTTCAAACCCGTCTTCACCGGTATAACCGGAGCGGCTGAGATAACATTCCACACCCGCCAGCTGTATTGTCAGCGTATCCATAAACAACATATTGTTTACCGCAGGATTAAGCTTCGCTAATACTTTAGCTGCCTGCGGCCCCTGCAATGCCAGTAAGGCGCGATCTTCAATCACCTCTAACCTCACATCACCGGGCAGATTAGCCTGGAGATGCGCAATATCTTGTTGTTTACAGGCCGCATTAACCACAACAAACAAAAAATCGCCAAAGTTAGCCACCATTAAATCATCACTAATCCCGCCCTGCTCATTAGTGAAAAAAGCATAACGCTGCTTGCCCGCCGGTAAATCAATAATATCAACTGGGACTAATGCCTCTAATGCCTGCGCGGCATTTTCACCAAAAAGACGCAACTGCCCCATATGTGAAACATCAAACAAACCAGCCGCATTGCGGCAATGCAGATGCTCTTTACGGACACCCAATTCATATTGCACGGGCATATCATAACCCGCAAAAGGGACCATTTTACCCCCCATTTCAATGTGCAGTGCGTGCAGCGGGGTAACGAGAAGTGCTTGAGACATAAGTTTAATACTCCATATTGCGCAATAGTTGCGGCTAGTTCATTGAGTTGCCTGATGGTGAGAGACAATTTTTTCGGTGGTTATTTTTCAACGCCTTGTGCAGCGTCAGTTATCTTTATGAGGCGGTTACCCAAAGAATTAAAGCATCTTCTTCACTGCTGGAAATAAGCATGTGCCCCATATTGGCATCGTAATAGACAGAATCACCTTCATTTAAAATAACGGGTTCATAAAATTCTGAAAAGAAGGTTATCTCGCCACTTAATACTAATAAAAATTCATCTCCGTCGTGGCGGATCCAATCCGAATAGTCGGCAAAATCTCGCGCTCTGACCCGCGACTTGAACGGCATCATTTTTTTATTGGTTAACTGCGTGGCCAACAATTCATGTTCATAGGTTGAAGTCGGATGCGCCTTGCCCTCTTCATTGCGGGTAATATCACGGCGACCGGTCGCACTGAGCTGTTTGGGCGGCGCAAAGAGCTGCGGGAGATCTATCTGTAAGCCACCGGTCAATTTCTGCATTGCCTGAAAGGTTGGCGATATCTGTTCATTTTCTATTTTAGATAAGGTAGAGCGTGCCAGCCCGGTTTTCTTGCTGGCTTCTTCCAGCGTCAAACCGAGTGACTTGCGAATTTCTTTTAAACGCAGCCCGAGTTTAACGGGTTCTATTTTTTTTGATCCCTGATCGTTAGAAACTTTCATTGATGGGTAAATATCTTGTTCATTCAGATCAGTCATCACTGTCCTCCTTTGGTCTTGCTATATAGTAAACGTCAAAAATAAAAGCGCATAAGAAAAAACAAGATCCGGTTCACATAAAGGAAAAAAGTTTCCTTTTGGAAACTTTTGATCGAGCAGAATAGAATAATCTGCATATAATAGCTTAAAAGTTTTATCTGATAGCTGGCTTAATCGTCTTTGTGACCCGTTAAAGAGTAAATATTATTATTGTTTGCCTTTAGTCAGACAGTAATAGATTAACAAAGCAGGCACAGCGCTTGATTTCAAGGTGCCTCTCAGGATAATTTCCACTATTGGAAACTTATTCTTAGTGGTCGATCTAAAATTCAAGCTCTTTGATTTTAATAAAAAGAAAATTCAACTATTGTCATTGTCTCAATAGGAGCAATGAGCATTATTTTTTCACCGCATAATTTAGTAAAGGATTTAACATGGAAAACGCATTAAAGTTTACTGACACACATGAGTGGGTACTTGATAACGGTGATGGCAGCGTCACTGTCGGTATTTCAAACCAGGCTCAACAACTTTTAGGGGATGTTGTCTTTGTGGATCTGCCCGAGGTTGGCGACGGCACTGAAGCGGGAGAAACTTTCTCTTTAGTAGAATCAGTCAAAGCAGCCTCGGATCTCTACGCCCCCGTAACAGGTGAAATTATTGAGATTAATGAAGAACTTGAAGATAGTCCCGAATTAATTAATGAATCCCCCTATTCCGCAGGTTGGATTGTCAAAATCAAATTCGCAGATCGCCATGAGCTTGATAATCTGATGTCCAGTGAAGATTATCACGCAAAGAACGAAGAATAATCACTCATTCAGATCCTATCTCATCTATTCAATTAGGCAGCTTCAGATGAAGCCGCCTTGCTTTTATTTTTGCTACCTCCCTGATTAATCAGAATAAAATAGGAGGTAGGTCGAAATTATTCAGGAATCCCCTATGACAGATATAACGCTTCTCGATTTATTAAGTGACACTAAAGAGTTTGCGACTCGTCACAATGGCTCGAATGCAGCACAGCAAAAAATCATGCTGGAGACTATAGGTGTGCAGAGTATTGAGCAGCTAATTGATCAAACTGTACCTGCAGCCATCCGTCTGCCCGAGACCATCAAGTTAGCTGAGCCGCAAAGCGAATCAAAGATGCTGGCTTCGCTCAAAGCTATTGCCGAAAAAAATGTCATTAACCGCAGCTTTATCGGTCAAGGTTATTACAACACCCTGCTGCCTAACGTCATATTGCGTAATGTCTTAGAAAATCCCGGCTGGTACACGGCCTACACCCCCTATCAGCCGGAGATTTCCCAAGGCCGTTTAGAGTCCTTATTAAACTATCAGCAAATGGTGATGGATTTAACCGCAATGGAAATAGCCAATGCTTCCTTGCTGGATGAGGCCACTGCAGCCGCAGAATCAATGACCCTGTGCAAACGTGCCGGTAAAAGCAAAAGTTTATCCTTCTTCGTTTCCAATGAGATTCACCCGCAAACCATAGACGTGGTGCGCACCCGTGCCGAATACTTTGGTTATGAGATTATCAGCGCTGCAGTTGAAGAGCTGGAAAACCATGATGTGTTTGGCGCACTGCTGCAATATCCAAGTACCACGGGTAATGTCCAGGATCTCACCGAGATCATCGCAAAAGCCCATGCCAAAAAGACTCTGGTTGCGGTCGCTTCGGACTTGTTAGCCTTAACCCTGCTTAAAGCACCCGGCGAAATGGGCGCAGACATTGTTATCGGCAGTGCGCAGCGTTTTGGCGTACCGATGGGATTTGGCGGACCGCACGCCGCTTTTATGGCGACTAGAGATAAATTCAAACGTACTATGCCCGGCCGGATTATAGGTGTATCAAAAGACAGCAAAGGCAAACCGGCATTACGGATGGCAATGCAAACCCGTGAGCAGCATATCCGCCGCGAAAAAGCGACCTCGAACATTTGTACCGCCCAGGCCCTGTTAGCCAATATGGCGGCTTTTTATGCGCTTTATCACGGCCCGGAAGGTCTGCGTAAAATAGGTCGCCGTGTCCATCATTTAACGGCCATTCTGGTGGCGGGTTTACGCAGTGAAGGGATTGAATTAGCAAACCAGCACTTCTTCGATACTATTACTTTAAACAGCAACGAACACAGTAAAGCGATTTACCAAAGAGCACTGGCCAAGGGCATGAATTTACGTAAATTCCCAACGCCGGATAATATGCCGGTGCAACTCGGTATCAGCCTTGATGAAACAACCACTATTACAGATGTTGAAGATTTATTGCTCGCCATTACCGGCAAAGCACTGGCCGCAGACAGTTTTACCGCGCAGATAGCAGCGGATGAGTTTGCCGGTATTCCGGCCGCATGTCGTCGCAGCAGTCAATACTTAACCCATCCGGTATTTAATCAGCACCACAGTGAAACGCAAATGATGCGTTACATGAAAAAATTAGAGAACAAAGATTACTCGCTGACCCATGGCATGATTCCGCTTGGAAGCTGTACCATGAAACTCAATGCGGCAGCGGAAATGCTGCCCGTAAGCTGGCCTGAATTTTCACAAATGCATCCCTTCGCGCCAACCGAGCAGAGCTTCGGTTATCAGGAACTGGCGGAAAAATTATCGGAAATGCTTTGTGAAGTGACAGGTTACGATGGTTTCTCTCTGCAGCCTAATTCCGGTGCGCAGGGTGAATATGCCGGGCTTATCGCGATCCAGCGTTACCATCAAAGTAACGGCGATTATGACCGTGATGTCTGTTTAATCCCCAGCTCAGCGCACGGTACTAACCCGGCTTCTGCGGCAATGGTCGCAATGAAAGTGGTGGTCGTCGGCTGCGATAAACTGGGTAATATCGACCATGCAGACTTAAAAGCTAAAATTGAAAAACACCGTGATAAACTCTCCTGCATCATGATCACCTATCCCTCTACACACGGCGTTTATGAAGAAGCTATTCAGGAAGTCTGTGAATGGGTGCACGATGCCGGTGGTCAAGTCTACCTGGATGGCGCCAACATGAATGCGCAGATAGGTATTACCACTCCGGGGTTTATCGGCTCAGATGTATCACACCTTAACCTGCATAAAACCTTCTGCATACCACATGGTGGCGGTGGCCCGGGTATGGGACCCATTGGCGTCAAAAAACACCTTATCCCCTTCCTGCCGGGACATATTGAAGTCACCGAGTCCGCGGATAACAAACATTATGCGGTTTCTTCTGCCGAGTTAGGCTCAGCTTCCATTCTGCCTATTTCCTATGCCTATATTGCAATGATGGGTGAACCTGGATTAACAGCAGCGACCCAGCTCGCCATCTTAAATGCCAACTATATAATGGAGCGTTTACGCCCGCACTACCCGGTTTTATTCCGCGGTAAAGAAGGTCGCGTGGCGCACGAATGCATTATCGATATTCGTCCCATTGAAGCGGCATCGGGTATTTCCAATGAAGACATAGCTAAACGCCTGATGGATTACGGCTTCCATTCACCCACTATGTCCTTTCCTGTGGCGGGGACCTTTATGATTGAACCGACTGAATCGGAAGATCTCGCTGAACTGGACCGGTTCTGTGATGCGATGATCGCCATTCGTCACGAAATCACCTTGGTCAAAAATGGCGAATGGAGTGCAACGGACAACCCGCTGGTCAATGCACCGCATACACAGGTTGATCTGATGGAAGAAAATTGGACTCATGGTTACAGCCGCGAGCTTGCCTGTTTTCCGTCTGCCCATAGCAAAGATGCGAAGTACTGGCCGACAGTAAACCGTGTTGATAACGTCTTTGGCGACCGTAATCTGATTTGTTCATGTCCGAGCATTGAAAGTTACATGGAAGTATAAGCGCAGCAAATTAAGATGATTTAGGATTTAATAAAAAATTATCTTAATGAAGTTGGTTATTAACTGCTAAAAATTGAAAAGGCGAACCAGAAATGGTTCGCCTTTTTTGTTAGCAATCAGAATACCTAAGTTAATCCGAGATGTTGAAGTTTGAATTTACCTGACCGGAAAAGTGCCAAATAGTGCCTAAATATAAAGTCCGCATATCCCGCTGACTGCCACAACTTAATTAGTTTAACCTGAGATAGGGTTAAGCCATTATGATACTTTCACCAATTAACATCTTTTTTCATCGGGTGTTAAATTGATTAATGGCTTATTTTTTTGGTGAAAATATGCCATTTACTTATCGCTACCTTTTTCATGTTTTTTCGAACATTTGTGACTAGATTGATACCTTTATCCTGTAATTTACTCGTTAATGCTTTGCCTAAGTAGCCTTTATCACCATACAACTTGCCTGATAAAGCACTCACCATGTCGGGAACTGGATTGCGTTCATCTACATTCCCTTCTGTGATTTTTACACTTAATATATCGCCCGGGTGATTGACTATAAGGTGTAATTTAAAACCAAAGAACCATCCCATGGCGCCTTTTC
>DATBNI010000389.1:0-5486 GCA_036554425.1 Psychromonas sp. | reverse complement strand
CATAGGCTTATCATTTAGCCAGCGGGCTAATGCAGATAATATTAACCAGGATGAAAATCCGCAAAAAATCCCCTTCTCTGAATATGTAGCAAAGTTAAAGGTTGAAGCTAAAGAAAATGGCATCGAGGCGGATGTTATCGAAAATGCATTTGCTAAGGTCGAATTTTTACAACGCAGTGTTAAATCAGATAAACAACAACCCGAATTTAAATTAACCCTTGATACTTATATACCAAGAGCCGTTCCCAACTGGAAAGTAGAACAAGCACGAGCAGCTTATAAAGAGCATTACCAGCTGCTCCATGAAATAGGCAAAGCATACGGGGTGCAGCCGCGATTTATTGTCGCATTGTGGGGGATTGAAACAAATTTTGGCCGTTTCACCGGCAATCATTATATTATTTCCGCTTTAACAACCATGGCCTATGAAGGTCGCCGTGAGGCATTATTTAAAAAACAGCTATTCGCAGCCTTAACTATCTTGCAGCAAGGACACGTAACACCTGACGATTTTACCGGTTCATGGGCTGGCGCAATGGGGCAGGTACAATTTATGCCCACCTCTTATCTGAACTATGCCGTTGATTATGATGGTGATGGTAAAAAAGATATTTGGAATACTTATGCCGATATCTTTGCCTCTGCTGCAAATTATCTGAAAACAGAGGGCTGGGATGACAATGAGACTTGGGGGCGTCAAGTCTCGTTACCCGATGATTTTGATCTTCAATTAGCCGAGAGCAAGCAGAAAAAATCACTTCAGGAATGGCAAGATTTAGGCGTCCGACGTTATGACGGCAGTGCTTTACCCAAAGTTGATATTAATGCTTCCATTGTTATCCCCGATGATAAAAATGGCAGAATATATCTCGCATACAATAATTACCATGTCTTAATGCACTGGAATCGTTCATATTATTTTGCCACGGCAGTGAGTTATTTGTCCGAGCGTATTAATGAGCCTAAGATCGTTGTAACGGAGAAGTGATCACTCTTTAGTGAATAAACACAGTGCAGATCCAATTTAATAAATAAGAGAAATATGAATAAATTCTGGGAATATAAAACACTATCGAAAATGTCCGACAAAGAATGGGAGTCTCTCTGTGATGGTTGTGGTAAATGCTGCTTAAACAAATTAATAGATGATGAAACCGAGGAGCTGCATTTCACTAATGTGGCCTGTCACCTGTTACATACCAAATCATGTCAATGTCGAAAATACGATCAGCGCTTCAAACTGGTCAACGATTGTGTAAAAGTATCACTGGATGACATTCAGCAGTTTCATTGGTTACCCGCAAGCTGCGCATACCGGCGCTTAGCGGAAGGAAAGCCTATCCCGGAATGGCACCCGTTAATTACAGGCAGTAAATCAGCAATGCATAAAGGGGGATTTTCAGTGCGCGGAAAAATAATATCAGAAAGCACTATCGATCCTGAAAAGCTGGAAGACTATATTGCTATCTGGCCTGCCGAATAATTATATCCAGTGAAAAATCATCACAACCTAACTTGTAAGGGAAAAAAATGACCGACATTATTATTTATCACAACCCAAGATGCTCGAAAAGCCGCACAACCTTAGCTTTACTGGAAGCACATAGTGATGACCATAAGATAAAGGTCATTAAGTATCTCGAAACACCGCCCACTGTTGAACAACTGCAAAGCATCATTAAGCTATTAGGTTTTGACTCTGCTCGTCAGCTGATGCGCTGCAATGAGGACCTATATAAAGTGTTAAAACTCAAAGATCAAAATAATGAGCAACTTTTATTACAAACTATGGTGGAAAATCCCAAATTGATTGAACGCCCTATCGTATTAGCAAATGGAAAAGCGCTGATAGGCCGCCCTCCCGAGTCGGTATTAACAATACTGTAATAGTTATCATCTTGTTGGCATCTTAAGCGGATTTACCTAGTTCTATTAATCATGCGTTTTAAGATATAACCCTTTTAATAAGTTGAATTTTATGCAAACCCGACATTATCAATTACTTGCCAACACGGGATATTTTGGATTACTGCTGCTCATTCCTGTTTGGCATTTGTGGTTATCTCCCCCCTTGTTAAATATAAACCCCTGGCTGGTTACCGGTATCTGGTTTATTCCCCTGTTATTTCCGTTAAAGGGTATTTTACAGAGTAACCCTTATACCTATGCCTGGTCTGGTTTTCTGGCATTGTTTTACTTAATGCACAGCATTGTGATCTTACTCAGTGAACCAGGTGAATTAATATTGGCGAGTATGGAATTATTGCTGGCTTGTTTTTTCTTAACGGGAAATATCTACTTTGCAAAATATCGGGGTCGTGAATTAGGCTTAAGCATCCGCAAGAAAAAGAATAACTAGAAAGAGTCAACTTCTCACACTTCAAGATGTTTCATCTTGAAGTGTGAGAAGTTTTATAAGACCAGTACCTCTTTGACAAAGGGAATAGTTAATTTGCGCTTTGCTTCTAAGGACGCATTATCTAATTGATCAAGCGTGTCCAATAACGTATTCATATCCCGTGATAGACGATTTAACAAAAAACGCCCAACATCCACGGGCAATTTCATCCCCTTTAATTGAGCGCGTAACTGCAGAGCGCCTAGCTTGTCTTCTTCGTTAAGCGGGGTTAAATGGTAACAAGCGCCCCATTCAAGTCGTGAAACAAGATCATTCAGTTTTATACCAAGTTGCTTGGGTAAATTGCTTGCACAAAGCACCAAACTGGCGCCGGATGAGCGATTTTCTTTATTATCGGACCAGCGGTTATAAAAATCAAAAAGTGCTTTTTCCCATTTTTCATTACCCGCAATTGCCTCAATATCATCGATGCAGACAAGGGTTACCTGCTCCATATTTTCGAAAATATCTAAGGTCATACCCTGGTGGTGCTGCAGCGGAATATAGGCGACACTGTCGCCACGCTCATCGACTTCTGAACACAAGGCATGCAACAAATGAGAACGGCCGCTACCGGACTCCCCCCACATATATAAGACCGGCTCACCCAGGCCAACAACACTGTTTTTTAATTGTGTTAATACACTGTAATTTTGACCGGGATAAAAACTTGCAAAGGTTTCATCATCAGGAAATTTGAGTGCTAATAAAGGATATTGAAAACGTAATTCATCCTGTGGCATGAAGTTCCCTAATTAACGCCAGTTAAAGTGAAGGTTTTCACTTTGAGAAGCATCTGATTGTAAGTTAGTTTGTACATTGAGTGCATTTTTAAAACTATTAATGCCACCGTTTACCTTCACATTGACCTTTACCTGCATCGCATCAATGCTCACCACTTCATAGGATGCAATTGCCAGGATCCCTGATAATACTTGGTTTAATTTTTCATATTGCTGCAACGAACTGATCCCGCTGATGTAAATACTTTGTGAAAATTTATCAGTATCCGTTGCTAATATTGCATATTGTCCCGCATAATAATCAGCAATCTGGTTAGCCATCTTGGTTAAAATTACGTCTTTCTCGCCACGTAATTGTTCAGATGCGACGACTTTATTTTTCTTTGATTGTGGGTTGCTATAAACTAACGCCCATTCTAAATTCCAGCTGTTTTCATCTTGTTGTTTTAAATTAGCAACGTTAAAGTGGCTGGCATCATAGCGCTCTGAAGCCTCGGCTATCTGATCAAAAAATTGGCCGGAAACATCGGAAAGAGAAACCGCCAAATTATCATCAAGATCCATCAATGGAAAGCGTAAGCTGATACCGCGCTGCTGCTGCGCACTTTGTAATGCAGAAGAAAGTACGTCATCCTGATGACCATTGATCATAGTATCTGAAATAAGTTGACGTTCGCCGTCAGTATCAACAATTAACCAAACTAATGTCTGGGGCCGAGTTTCCCCCCAAACAGGCTGCTGCATTTTTTTTAATGCCTGGTTTATTTTACTTGGATCAAAGATCGCCATAAAATAGCGCTTATTTTCAATATTACGATAACCAAATTGAGATAACAGACTTTGTGTTTTTTTCAATAATTGCTGGCTTTCATCCAAGCTATTGATCTGCGGGTTGCCCGACACTTTTATCAACACTTGCTGTAATGCCAGATCCTTTAACTGCTGTTCGCCCTGTTTATCTACAATGATATTTCCCTGGTAAAGGTTTTCAAACTGGTTGGCTAACACGCAAGACGTGAAAGAGATCAACGAAATAAATAAGACAAAAAAATTACGCACTAGGAACATTGGCTTCATTTATATAACTACCCTTTAAACAACAATAACGCGATCATAAGCAGATATAATTCTATTGCAAGTTGATAATCATATTTAATCGAAATTACACTAGGGTCTGTGATAAATTATTCTAAAAATAGCAGGCAAAGAAAGTAACAGGAAGAAAAATAAGATACCCTATTACCCAAATAGTGATTAAATCTTAAGTCATGTATTAATAATCAGGATATGGTAAAAAAAAATGCTCTAAAATTTACTTAAACAAGCAATTCAATGCATAAATAATTAGATCCTGGTCATATAAATGCTAAAATGCACGCTGTTTTAACCCATCAAATTCTATAAAAGCGAAATCGCTTTTAAATTAAATTCTGCGAGGAATGCAAGTGAGCAACGAAAAAACCTCTTTAAGCTATAAAGACGCTGGTGTTAATATTGATGCTGGTACAGCATTAGTTGAACGTATTAAAAGTGTAGCAAAACGTACTAAACGCCCGGAAGTAATGGGTGGATTGGGTGGTTTTGGCGCATTATGCCAACTGCCAACAGGGTATAAAGAGCCTTTATTAGTTGCAGGTACTGACGGTGTTGGTACAAAACTGCGTTTGGCAATTGATCTGAAAAAACATGACACTGTCGGTATTGATTTGGTCGCAATGTGTGTAAACGATCTTATCGTTCAAGGTGCTGAGCCGTTATTTTTCCTGGATTATTATGCAACAGGAAAACTGGATATTGATGTCGCTGCAGCAGTTGTAACAGGTATTGGTGAAGGTTGTTTATTATCGAACTGTTCATTAATCGGCGGTGAAACCGCTGAAATGCCGGGCATGTACGAAGGAGATGATTACGATATTGCGGGATTCTGCGTGGGTATTGTTGAAAAAGCAGATGTGATTGACGGCACAAAAGTAGCCGCAGGTGATGCGTTAATTGCAGTCGGTTCAAGTGGCCCGCATTCAAACGGTTACTCTTTAGTGCGTAAAATTTTAGAAGTCTCACAAGCTGATACCAGTGCCCCCTTTGGTGACTCGACATTGGGTGATACATTACTAACACCCACTAAAATTTACGTGAAATCAACCCTGGAATTAATCAAAAACTGCCCTGTGCATGCGATTTCTCATATTACAGGCGGCGGTTTCTGGGAAAATATTCCACGCGTATTACCAGCGGGAAGCAAAGCGGTTGTCGATGGTAAAAGCTGGGAATGGCCTCCTATTTTCAACTGGTTACAAGAGAATGGTAACGTCAAAACAGAAGAGATGTACCGTACATTTAACTGT
>DATBNI010000351.1:0-8600 GCA_036554425.1 Psychromonas sp. | reverse complement strand
GCCGAGCTCGTAGCATCTTGGAGTAAAGATCCCTCCACCCGAGTTGGCGCAGTAATCACCGAAAACAATCGCATCGTCTCTTTAGGCTTTAATGGCTATCCTCACGGAATATCTGATAGCGCTGAAACCGATAATCGTGAAATGAAACTGCTAAAAACGCTCCATGCAGAAGAAAATGCCATTCTCCATGCCAAACGAGATCTCAGTAGCTGTGAAATTTGGGTGACCCACTTTCCTTGCCCAAACTGCGCCGCCAAGATTATCCAAACTGGATTGCGCGCCGTACATAGTCCACAACCCAACGAAGATTACCTGTCACGCTGGGGAGATAAGATTAAAGTCAGCGAAGAGATGTTTGAGCAAGCTGGCGTTCAAGTCGATTGGATGCAAGTAGATTAACCTTACTTTTTCACCGTCGTTCCGGCAATGCGGTTGAGCCGGAATCCAGGTGTTTACTCTTTGCATTTATGGCCTGCGTGGCACTTCATCATAGTAAAGGGTGAACAGTCTAGCTTCACTTTACTAGCTGGCTTTAAAAGGCTAGGTAAAAATTTGACAATAGATGCCATGATTAATTCGTGTCGTTTACAAGCTTTCTAAGAATATTTGCCAAGTAAAAAATAACAACCACAGAAGGCCAAGCATAAAAGCAACATCTTCTTTAATCGATGAGCCAAACTCTGAGCTATTATCACCAAAAAAGTAACCTACCGGTTTGGAGTATATTACTGCCGCTAAGCATAAACCTGGCACAAGATAATACAGCACCCAATCTTCTAAATACGTGCTTGTTTCACCAGCACCCATTACAACGTAACTGTGCCCATACATCAGTAAATAGACTACGTATACAAGTACAAGAATAACGGCAAAATACTTACCCCATTTCCATTTTTTTAAGTTATCCGAAAGCGATAAATCGAATTCATGATTTGAATAAATGCCAAAAAAGATCAATGGCAGTATCAGTAAACAAATGCCTAAAAAAGTACTCAAAATACAGCCCGCTCCAGAAATTTAATAATGGAAATTTAATAATGGGTGGCATGGTTAACGCCCAAAGTTTACCCTACCCCCACTAAATTCACCTTTAAATTCACTTTTATAAGCGATTAAAAGAAGTAGTGAATGATCAAAAAAACAACTATTTATTGTCCTGCTTTAATGACTTCTTGTACAAAAGATTATTCTTTCTTTGTTAAATAATTAACATAGTTAATTTCATTTGTATGATTTGACTCGAAAGCATAGCCTTCATAGGTAATTGATAAGTTATTTGATAAATACAAAAGGTTATTATAAATTTCTACGTTTACAGTCATTTCCCATAGAGGCTCTTGAAAAACTTCGACAACAATAAATTTATCATTTGTATCACGATTCGATTCGGGATAGCTGTAGGGATTAATTGTTTGTGAAATAGATTCTACAGGGGTTCCTGCACAATCAGAGGTATTATATTTATGTTCAATTATTTCTAAATTGTCACTAGTTAAGACTAATTCATTTGTATAATATGCCAAATTGTTTCTTTGACCACAATTTGATAACCATGAACCAGTAAGGTCTAATGTATCATCAATAGGCACAGAAACAATGGGAGGAGCTATACTTTCGCCTTCCACTTCAGAAGTGCCGCCACAACCGCACAATATTACGAAGGCAATGCAAATGACGAACCTAATGAGAAAATAGTTAGTGAAATTTATTTTAATATTAGAATACACAGAAAATTCCTTTTATATATGTGAAGTAGATAGCACCCGCCTAACACTCAATGTGTAGACGTGGCTTTTAGCATTGTTTGCTAAAACTATAACCAACAAAACCATGCCACCCATAATTTGAATATTCAGAATGGAACATTTCTCAAGTCCCATTCACTTGGTTGTTTCCTTTTAGAATCTTCGAAGTCTTTTTCTAAATTTTCAATAAATCGAATTGAGCTAGTTACATGACCGAAAATCAGCATTGCTTCTGAATATTTCAAAACTTTGTTGTCATGAGCAAAACTTTGGTTGTTCCTCACATGATTGAAAGCTTCCATATTGGCAATACTAGATTTCAAAATCCTTTCCGTCATTTCTGACTCTATAGCTCCATTTACCTTCATAGTTTTGATGTATTGTCCTACAAGTCCATGAAGTGGGTTTTTCTTATTAATGTCGATCTGATGTTTCTCACATAATACTCGAAAATATTTGATTACAAATGTATGTAGTCGATCTAAACCAGCCTCAGGTTCATTTCTATAAATTGAATCTCTTACCGCTTTAGCTAAAGTTTCAAAATCTTTATCGTCAGAATTCGGAACAACTGCATCAATATCAGGGACAGGAGCACTAGACTTAAGTCTTTGTACAATTTTCAGGCATTCATTACTCGGTATATCATTATTATTGATGCCTTTATACTCATCCCATTCTTCAAAGATATCACCGAGTAACTTTCCAACTACATAATTAGACTCAATTTGCCAAAATGCCCTCATTCTATTAGCTTTTGATCCACTATTTATATTATATTTTTCATCGTAAATTTCTTTTTCGGTACTCTCAGCTACGAAATCTTCAAACGTCTTGTTAGAAAATTCAAGAACATACCCACTACCCATTCCAAGGATACGTTCAAGTTTCTTCTTTTCCAATTCAGTTAAATTAGACAATAGTCAATTCCATTCCTAGTGTGTAACGTTTTAGTATTTATGCGTTGTTTATTAGGCATAAATCGCTCGTGGACTTGGCCGATGCCACATCCTTATTAATCGGTAACTCTTAACGTAACATGCTATAGGAATTTACTTTTTTACGGTAGTTGTTTTTTTCTACAATCTTTAGGCTAATTATCTGTTCTAATTACACCTTTTAAGATGTGACTTTGGTCATTAAGTCGAGTTTTATCGTTCAAAAAACAATCTCGTTATAGTATTTGGTTTAAAACTGTCAGAGTTCAATATATTTAGGCCGTTGAAGAAAATGACGTGAGCTGGCCAAGGATGGCTAGCTAGCTTTAGAGGGGAAGGGACGCCCCATCGGAAGCGTTAGCATTTTCGAATAAGTCCGAGGCCGATACCAAATAAAGCCCAAAGCTGGATCCCCCCCATGGCGACCTTTTCGCTGTTTGAAAATGTTGCGGGGCGGCTGGGAGATCCAAGAGGGAACAGCCGTTGGTTTCCTCTTGGTCTGGTGTGGGCGAAGCGCCACGACCTTAGTGGCCGCAGGCCATAAATACAAAAAATAGAGCTGGATCCCCGATAAAAGCACTCGAGGATGACGGCTTAGCGCTAAATTCCAGCTCAACAACATTACCGGAACAACTGTGGATTTGGCCTTTGCAAGGTGTCACTTTAGACCTGTAATTTTTATATGAAAACTTAACAATGGTATGGTTAACTTGAGCTTAACAATACCAACCACGTATTAAATTAACCCAAGGGAACCACATGAATATACTGCAACGTTATAACCTACTGTCCACCAGCATATTAATGTGTTGTGTCTTTTTTAGTGCGGGAGTGTTCAGTGCGGAAAGCATAGCAAATATAGATACCAGCAAGCTTGGCGACATAAAAGCGATTAAATTGAATAACCAGCAAGTCATTACCGCGGGTTTACCCACAGAACCGCAATTTGCACAGCTCGCTCAGGCGGGTATTAAAACCGTGATTAATCTTATTCCTAATGATAATCCAAACGCCTTAACCAATGAGCAGCAAATCGTCACTCAACTCGGTATGAACTATCACAATGTTAGCGTGGACTGGCAGCAGCCTACACAAGAAAATCTACAGCAATTCTTTAGCCTGATGGAGCAAAATGGCGACGCACCAGTGCTAGTGCATTGCGCGGCTAATTATCGTGCCTCAGCCTTTTATTACTTATACCAAGCCCGCCACAACAATGCGCCGTCAATGGCTGAAGCACTAACACCTTGGGGCGACTTACAACAAAGCTTTGCTGAATATCCTCAATGGCAACAACTGATAGAAGATGCAAAACAGCAATATCAAACCAAACAACATTAATGTAAATACTGCGATCCCTTTGGCCAGTGCCGAATGAAAGTGCAGGATAAAATCCTGCACTTTCAGCCTAACTAATTACCTGCCGCAGGCTTTAGAACAAATAATACCTCCGCTCTCTTCAACAAATACTAGACAACAAGCAGTAGCCAACTGAGTTAGATAGCCTTGTAATTCAATACTCATATTATTCAATGCTCATATTATTCAAGGTTGTCGTCCGACACCACAAATAACCTCTAGGTACTAACGCTTATTTATAATCATGAATATTGCTCATGCTGCAGGTGAAATAAAACCGTTTTTCTTCATGTCCCAACCCACGTATAAATTACTCATGCTTTTAGCGCCAAACAATATTACAGCTGCTCCCTAATTAAGCCATCAGGCACAAAGCAGACAACGCTGTCACAGCGACTTGTTGAGAAAATCAGCACTAATAGAACATATCGATAAACAGCAAAACGTAAATTCAGGCTTTTAAATCACAAAATTGGATACCAGATCATCATGAATAAAGATTTCACATTTACGATTAAGAGCATTCGCCTCGATGAAGATTATCATCCATCAGACAGTACACGTATCACCACCAACTTTGCTAATTTGGCCAGAGGAAGCTATCGCCAAGCAAACTTGCGCAACGCGTTAAAGATGATTGATAACAGTTTTAATGCCTTAGCGAATTGGGATAATCCTAAAGGCGATCGTTACTCCGTCGAACTTGAAATCATTTCTGTTGATATGGATATTGAAGGCAGTGGTAAAACCTTCCCATCGATTGAAATATTGAAAACGAATATTGTTGATCATCAAACTAACCAACGCATTGAAGGTATTGTAGGAAATAATTTTTCCTCTTATGTGCGGGATTATGATTTTAGCGTATTACTGCAGGCTCATAATAAAGACCAGCCCAACTTTAGTATTCCAGATAACTTTGGTGAGCTGCATGGCAAACTGTTTCAGTATTTTGTTAATTCAAATGCTTACAAACAAAATTTTAAGAAAACGCCTGTTATCTGTCTTAGTGTTTCAGATAACAAGACCTATCATCAAACTGAAAATCAGCATCCTGTATTGGGGGTTGAATACCAGCCAAATGAGTCGTCTTTGACTGAGCAATATTTCAAAAAAATGGGGCTACAGGTACGTTATTTTATGCCGCCAAATAGTGTTGCGCCGTTGGCTTTCCATTTCTTTGGTGATCTACTTAATGATTACACTAATCTTGAGCTTATCAGCACCATCAGCACTATGGGAACCTTTCAAAAAATCTACCGACCAGAGATTTATAATGCGAATGCCGCTGCTGGAAAGTCCTATCAACCCAATTTAAAGAACCTAGATCATTCATTAACGCAAATTGTTTATGATCGAGAAGAACGCAGCCAGTTGGCTAATGAGCAGGGAAAGTTTGCTGAGAAGCACTTCATCAAACCCTATCAAACGGTGCTTGAGCAATGGTCTGCCAATTACGTTTAATCGCTGCGTTTAATTATTACACCCAACATACGGCATGACTTATTATGAAAACATTGATTAACAAAAGAATACTACCCACTTCAACTGCAGGCAGTTTACCTAAGCCCTCTTGGCTTGCTGAACCCGAAACACTTTGGTCAGCTTGGAAACTACAAGGTGAGGAATTAATTGAGGGCAAACAAGACGCTTTACGTTTGTCATTACAAGATCAACAACACGCAGGCATTGATATTGTTAGTGATGGTGAGCAAACACGCCAACATTTTGTGACTACGTTTATTGAACATCTTAACGGTGTTGATTTTAATAAGCGTAAAACCGTTAAAATTCGTGACCGCTATGATGCTAGTGTACCAACGGTTGTCGGCCCTGTTAGTCGCCAAAAATCAGTTTTTGTTGAAGATGCCAAGTTTTTACGTCAGCAAACCACGCAACCCATTAAATGGGCTTTGCCTGGTCCCATGACAATGATAGATACGCTTTTTGATGACCATTATAAAAGTCGTGAAAAGCTAGCATGGGAATTTGCTAAAATTCTTAATCAGGAAGCCAAAGAATTAGAAGCCGCAGGTGTTGATATTATTCAATTTGATGAGCCAGCATTTAATGTTTTTTTTGATGAGGTAAATGATTGGGGCATTGCTTGTTTAGAAAGAGCCATTGAAGGACTAAAGTGCGAAACGGCTGTGCATATTTGTTATGGCTATGGCATCAAAGCCAATACTGATTGGAAAAAAACACTGGGCTCAGAGTGGCGACAATATGAAAAAGCGTTCCCTAAACTGCAACAGTCTAATATCGATATTATCTCACTAGAATGCCACAACTCTCATGTGCCAATTGAGCTGCTTGAGCTCATTCGAGGTAAAAAAGTGATGGTTGGTGCCATAGATGTAGCAAGCAATACGATTGAGACACCAGAGGAAGTCGCCAATACCCTCCGAAAAGCACTTCAGTACGTAGATGCCGATAAGCTTTATCCATGCACCAATTGTGGCATGGCGCCCTTACCTCATCATGTAGCAAGAGGTAAGTTACATGCCTTAAGTGCAGGGGCTGACATTGTTAGAAAAGAGCTATCGGCCAAAGGATTGTTAAACCTTAGGGATTAACATTTATTCAATCTACGGCGATTTAATCGCTGCGCGAGCGCACATCACCTACTGTTGAGTATGAAAGCCTTTCAAATCCATTTTATACAAGGGTGCTGGGATCATCTCTGAAGTGATAAAAATGCTGTTATCGTCTGGGCTAAAACCCACGGCTTCAGCTTGCTTTATCGCTGGTAGAGAAATCTCTTGTGGCGGCGTAGAAAACAACGTTAACCAATCACCTGGCTCAGTTTGAGTAAAATAGAACGCGTGAGTGTAGGTTAATACCACCGCCGATAAACCATCAGCTGATATATCCATGGCTGTAGGTTTTCCGGCAAAACCAATCCAGGTATAGATACTGGCGTAATCGAGCATGGCGGTTGGTAATGGTGCGATTTCGCCCAGCTTTTTGGCTTGTTTGTTAACCATTTGAACCGATGAATTGTTGGAAGCACTTTGTCCTAAAGCTGGAGCCATTAATGGCAACTCGAATAATATTGGTAATTTATCGCGTTTGCTCAGTAACAGTATTTTTTGCTTAGCCACATCAACGGCTACAGATTCACAATCGTGTGCACCATCTGGGTAGGTAAATGTCATGCTCCAAACGGGTTTAGCCGACAGTGTTTTTTGGCCATTCAGTTGGCTTAAATCAGGCTCTTTGATCAGATGTAACTGATATTGCGATCGTTTCGCTTGGTTATCACCCACATCGGCGATCAATAAATACGATTCACCTTGGTAAACGAACGAGGCGATGTCTTCCCAATCGTTATTCTTAACGCCTGTAATGTTAACTGTCGCCAACTGATGACCTTGGGTATCAATGGCAAAAATCCTTGCGGTGTCGCCACTGTCGTTATGTACCCAAAGTATATTGTCGTTGAGCCTCGATACCGCTAAACCACTGGCTTCGTCAATAGTCGGAGCAGTAATGCTACCCGCTTGGGTCATGCCTATCGGCATAGCACATGCACTGGTCGATAACGCTAACATCACATATATACACAGCTTTAACGGGGTGAACAGGGGCAGTATTTTGGGCATTAACACGGGTCCATTGAGGTATCAGTAACGAGCAAGCCAGTATTCTACCCAATTTGAAATAGAAAAGTGCCAATGTTTAAACTGAGGTTAATTTATTTATCCGTTACATAAGCTGAGTTTGTGTAGCGTTATCTTGTTATTAAACAAAAAAAGGCCACTTTCTTTGTTCCGAAGAAAGTGGCCATGCACATTTTTAGCGATTGAAATGATGAATAAAAATCGCTAAAAACAAGTACTCTTTTATACGTGACTCTTGAACGCACTATTACACGTAACGATTAAACCTATTAATACTCATAGCTAAATTGCAAAGTGAACTCTGTGCCAGGGTCTTTAGCGTACACTTGCAGATCTTGCTGTTCGTATTCAGTGGTTTCACCTAAGATATTTTTCGCTTTTACTTTTACCGTAACGCTATCTGTCGGAAAGAAACTATACGTAAAATCAAGGCTATGGAATGGCTTTTCAAATACATCGTCTAAACCACCACGGCCACCATAAGCAATACGTTCACCAAACACGTTATACACTAATGTGGCACTGTGATAACTGTCTGACGAGTCGTAACTTAACTGTAAGTTAGCCACCCATTGTGAATGTCCGGTCATGCGGCGCGTTTTATTGGTTGGGTCAATTTCGCCGTTAGCAGCGATATCGATTTCTGAGTCACCTAGGGTTAAGTTACCCGCAACAAAGAAGTCTTCCCAAATGCTGCCATCGCTACCCAAAAACTCAAGCTCTTGTAAGAACTCGGTTTCAAGACCGTACACATAACCCGACTGCGCGTTATAAAACTTGAGCTGACGCCCAGCTTCTGAAATACGTTGAATCGGCTCAATTGGTGCATCTACATCTTTATAGAATGCGCCCATGCTGAAATTATTACCCGAATCAGAATAATATTCCCAACGTAAATCTAAGTTAAGAATGTCTGAACTCTTTAACTCTGGGTT
>DATBNI010000345.1:0-9822 GCA_036554425.1 Psychromonas sp. | reverse complement strand
GATTGCTCGTCGGTTAGCCATGCTTTTAATTTTGAATAACTGTCCTGTAACCCATAGATTAAAATAAGAAAAAAAATCAAACTAATCCATTTTCCCATTTTGATTTTTTTTAATTCAGAGACCATATAATTACAGTGTTTGCTTTAAAATTTCGAGCGTAAGCTGATCAAAATCGTAACCGGCTTGTTTTGCAGCTTTAGGTACTAAGCTTGTTTCTGTCATACCGGGCACCGTATTCACCTCCAATAAATACCATTGCCCTGATTCGTCCAGCATAAAGTCTACGCGGCCCCATCCGCTGCAACCAATAGCAGCAAAAGCATCGACGGCTAATTGATTTAATTCAGCCAGCTTGTCCTGTTCAAGACCGCAAGGACAATAATATTGTGTTTGCGTCGATTGATACTTAGCCTGATAATCATAAAATGTATTATCGGTATGCATCCGAATGGCCGGTAAGGCTTTGCCATTTAACATCGATACTGTGTATTCTTGCCCGGTGATCCAGGTTTCAAGCAATACTTGTCGATCAAATTTAAAAGCCTCACTCAGTGCAGAAATAAGCTCATTTTTATTGCTTACTTTTGCCATACCGAGACTTGAACCTTCACTGACGGGTTTCACCATCACAGTGCCCGATAAACTTGCCAGTATCTGCCCGGCCTCTGCGGGATCAAATGCCGCTTTATCTATGATTCGGTACTGAGCTGTCGGCAATTGCAGACTTTGCCAAATTTGTTTGGTCTTTGATTTATCCATTGCAATGGCCGAACTTAAAACATCACTGCCAGTATAGGGAACACCTAAGGTACTTAAAAATCCCTGTATAACCCCATCTTCCCCTCCTCGACCATGCAAGGCAATAAAAACACGATCAAAATTTGATTTTTTTAACTGCAATAAATCATCACACTTAGGATCAATAGCACAGGCATCAACACCTTGACGCAACAATGCATTTAACACGGCTTTTCCGGAACGTAACGAAATTTCACGCTCCGCACTGTGACCGCCTAATAAAACGGCTACTTTACCAAATTCTAAACTCATTGTGCGTGACTCACTTCTTTCATTTTGACTATATTTAGTTGTAATTCAGCTAATGTTTTAACCACCGCACCAATATTGCCGGCCCCCTGTGTCAGCACCAGATCACCATCGGTAATTATTTGCGCCAGCATTGCCGGCAGCACCGCTGGACTGGTAACATAAATAGGCTCTTTGCCACTGCGCTGGCGGATAGTACGGCATAAGGAACGGCTATCAGCACCCGCGATAGCCGTTTCACCTGCAGGATAAACATCCAGCAGTAACAGTTGATCTACTTGCGCTAAAACATGCGCAAAGTCTTCATAGAGATCACGCGTTCTTGTATAGCGGTGCGGCTGATAAGCCATGACTAAACGTTTATCCGGCCAAGCCGCGCGTGCGGCATCAATGGTTGCTTGTACTTCCGTCGGATGGTGACCGTAATCATCAACCAAAATAGCCTTACCACGCCCGGTTTCAAATTCACCGTATTGTTCAAAACGGCGGCCGATACCGGCAAATTCATTCAGTGCCATTAAAATTGAGGCATCGTCAATATCGTCTTCCATGGCGACAGCGATCGCGGCTGCTGCATTTAATGCATTATGTTTCCCGGGAAGATTAAGCTCAATTTTCATTGCCGGTTTATTGATTCTATGGATTAAAAATTCACTGCGATTGATGCATTGTGAGAAATCTGAAATACGCACATCTGCTTGTTCATGGAAACCATAAGTTACAGTTTGTCGAGCAAAACGCGGGATTAATTGTTCAATAACAGCATCATCAAGGCATACCACTGCCGTGCCATAAAAAGGCAAGTTGTGTATAAAGCGAATAAAAGTATCTTTTAATACCTCAAAATCCCCCTGATAGGTCTCCATATGGTCAGCTTCAATATTGGTCACTACTGCGACCATAGGTTGCAAATGTAAAAATGAGGCATCACTTTCATCGGCTTCTGCGATTAAATAGCGACTTTGCCCTAATTTTGCATTTGTACCTGCGCTATTTAGCAGACCGCCGATCACAAAAGTGGGATCGAGTTGAGCTTGCCCGTAAATACTTGCGATTAAGCTTGTTGTGGTGGTTTTACCATGCGTACCGGCAACGGCAACACCATGACGATAACGCATCAATTCAGCCAGCATTTCTGCTCGGCGCACCACGGGGATTCGGGCCTGCTGCGCCGCTAACAATTCTGGATTATCAGCATTAATGGCAGTTGAAACAACCACCACAGACGCACCATATATATTTCCTTGTTGATGACCGATGAAAATCTCAGCACCGAGTGAACGTAACCGCTTAACCACCGGATTTTCAGCAATATCGGATCCGGAAATTTTATAACCTTCATAGGCTAATACTTCGGCAATCCCGCCCATACCTGCGCCGCCGATCCCCACAAAATGAATTTGTTTAACGCGGCGCATTTCAGGTACCATAGTGCGAATTTGGGCGAGGTCGATGTTCATCATAATAAATCACTTATCTTAAATAAAATTGTAAGCCAGCAATATTTAATTGCGCGTTGCTTGGACTAATTGATTACAGACAGAAGCAACCCGCTCGGTTGCATCAATAATTGCCGCTTTTTTACTCTTTTGCGACATCGCAGTCAATAATTTTCTATTTTGTAGGAACATATGTAAATAATCACTTAATTTTTTTTCCGTTAATTCTTTTTGTACTATTAACACCGCCGCCTCTTGAGAGACTAAATATTGCGCATTTTTAGTTTGATGATCATCAACAGCATGGGGCAAAGGAACAAAAATAGCAGGTAAACCCACAACTGCCAACTCCGCAACCGTTAACGCACCCGCGCGGCAAATAACCAAATCAGCCCAGTCATAAGCACTCGCCATATCGGCAATAAATTCCTGCACATTCGCCGCAACATGCAGCGCTTGATAATTTTTTTTCACAGTCTGGTAATGTCCTGTGCCGCTCTGATGCATGACTTTAAGCTCGGTATCGTCAAAGGCACTGAACACTTTGGGTAATAAGTCATTTAATACCTTAGCGCCTAAACTCCCGCCAACCACTAGTACTTTAAGGGCCTCATTATCAGCTGAGATTTTTTTTACCGGCAGCTCAATAAGCTGCTTGCGCACGGGATTGCCCACCAAAATAGCTTTGTCACTTTGAAAAGCCCCTGAAAAACCCATTAACACACGCTTGGAAAATAGCGATAAAATTCGATTTGTTAATCCGGCTGCGGCATTTTGCTCATGTAAAACAACCGGGATTCCCATGCTCCAAGCGGCAATACCACCCGGGCCGCTGGCAAATCCCCCCATGCCTAAGACTAAATCAACCTTGCGTTTTTTTAACACAGAACGTGCTTGCCAGATCGATTTTATGATTCGAATCGGCGCCATCAATAAACGTTTTAGGCCATTTCCCCGTATACCGGCAATGTCGATAAAATCTATCTCATATCCATGTTGAGGTACAAGTTGCGCTTCCATACGATCCGCTGTCCCCAACCAACTGACTGCCCAGCCCTGTTCTTTTAGTGCATCGGCGACGGCAAGTCCGGGGAATACGTGTCCGCCTGTACCGCCTGCCATGACCACTAGTGTTTTTTTATTGGGCATCCACTTCACCTGCTGTTTCTTTTAATTTCACTTTTTTAGATCGTTTGACTTTTTTACTCAGCGTTTTTGCAGTCGCAATGCGTGTTTCATAATCAATGCGTAATAATAAACCTATCGCCAGGGAAATGCTGATCAGGCTCGAACCGCCATAACTCACCAAAGGAAGCGTTAACCCTTTGGTTGGCGCAATGCCGGATGCAGCGCCAATATTAACAGCTGTTTGAAAAGCAAACCAGATGGCAATACCAATAGCGACATAACCGGGGAAAACAAAGGTTTGATTAAGCGCATTTTTACCGATAGAAAAGGCTTTATAAACCACATAAAATTCCAACATAATGACCAGACTAACACCAACAAAACCTAACTCTTCTGCCAGTATTGCCATGATAAAATCCGTATGGGCTTCGGGCAGATATTCTAATTTCTGGACTGAATTCCCCAACCCTTCACCAAACCAACCACCTCGGCCAAAGGCCATCAGCGATTGGGTCAATTGATAACTGCGGCCAAAGGGATCTGCCCAGGGATCCAAAAATCCAAAAACACGGGCCATACGGTAGGGCGAGGTCATGATCAGCGCGACCAGAACAGCCAGTAACGAGACGCCTATACCAACAAATGAAATCAACTTTGCATCGGCAATAAATAACATGCCCATCATAATAACAACAATCACCACTGTTGATCCTAAATCCGGCTGTAACAGTAACAATAATGAGAATGCAGATAATAATACCAGCGGTTTAATAAAACCTTTTATGGTATCGATCACTTCTTTTTGACGGCGATAAAGATAACTTGCTAAAAAGAAAATAATCGCAGGTTTAGCAAATTCTGATGGTTGTATATTAACCGGCCCTAATCGTAACCAGCGGTGCGCACCGTTTACTTCAGTGCCCACCAACAAAACCGCAATCAGTCCTAAAAAGGCCAAGCTGAGTATAATACCTTGGTGATCATACCAGCGTTTCATAGGAATCATCACAACACCGCATAACAGCAATAAACAAAGTATTAAATAGAAGGCTTGACGCTTAAGAAAACGAAAGGGATCGGCGGATAGGGCAATACCTTCGGGAATTGAAGAAGATGCAACAATCACCATGCCAATACACATCAGAATAAAGGTAACAATTAAAAGTTGCCTGTCATAGGGTTGAGGAGAATTGTTGGTCAGCCTCTGTCTAAGCCTAGTAAATAATGTCATCCGTTGGTTCTCTCAAGCAAGGCTTTTACTAAACTTTTAAAGTGTTCACCTCGTTGCATAAAGTTTTTATACATATCTAAACTGGCGCAGGCAGGGCTTAATATAACCAAGTCTCCTGCTTGTGCCGTTGTGAAAATTTTATCAACGGCCTGATCTAAATTCTCAACCAGCAGTGCGCGTTTATTTTGTGCGGCTATTTTTTGCCCATCCAGCCCAAAACAGACTATCAGCCCTTGAATCTCCTCCAACACAGGCGCTAACTCATTAAAATCAGCACCTTTGCCGTCACCTCCTAAAATAACATGCACATTGCCGGTTATGGTTTCCGATAACCCGCATAACGCGGCTTGTGTCGCACCTATATTGGTGGCTTTTGAATCGTTTATCCAACGCACATGGTCTACCTGTGCAACAAATTCACACCTGTGCGGCAAACCTGCATATTCTTGCAGGGCCGTTAATATGGCTGTTTCATTTAAACCGACAGCCTCACCCAATGCAAAAGCGGCCAAGGCATTCATCCAGTTATGCTTACCGCTTAATTTTAAGTGCCGGACGGCAAGGATCGGGACCCCCTCTTTGGCCAAAAAAATCTGCTGTTCTGCGTCGCTTATCAATCCATAAGCGCGCCTGTCAAAACCAAAGCTGGTTTTATTAACCTTGGGATCTTTCGGGTAAGTGAGCTTATCATCGCGATTATAGAGCACCATCTTGCATTGCGCGTAGAGTCTATGTTTTGCATCCGTATAGTGCGCATAAGAATCATATCTATCCAGATGATCTTCACTGATATTTAATATTGTGGCGATATCCGCATTTAATGAAGAGGTAGTTTCTAATTGAAAGCTTGATAATTCTAAGACGTACAAGTCAATTTCAGGGGCCAGTAAATCAAGTGCGGGGATACCAATATTTCCACCAACAGCCACTTTTGTTTTTGCAGCGACGGCCATTTCGCCGAGCAAACTGGTCACTGTACTTTTACCATTTGAACCGCTGATAGTGACTAATTTAGCATGCGCATAAGCAGGTTTTTTAAGCTCCCGGGCAAACAACTCAATATCACCAATTACCTCACAACCCTTAGCAAGGGCAAATTGTAATGCCGGCGTCGCTAACGCTATGCCGGGGCTGGCAATAATCAAATCAAACTCAGCAAGCAACTCGCCGCTCAATTCACCTTTGAGCAGTTTAACTGAACTGTCAAGCTTATCCTCCCCGGGAGGAGTTTGCCGTGTATCAAATACTGTCACCTGCTTACCTTGATTTAATAAGAAATTAACACAAGATAATCCGGTTTCTCCAAGTCCTAGCACTGCAATCTGCTGTTTCGACATTTTAACGTACCTTCAGTGTCACTAAACCGATTAATACTAATACGATAGTAATAATCCAAAAACGAACAATAACACGGGGTTCAGGCCAACCTTTTTTCTCATAATGATGGTGAATTGGCGCCATCCTAAAAATGCGCCGTTTACGCATTTTATATGAGCCTACCTGTAAAATAACCGACAGTGTTTCCACTACGAATATCCCGCCCATAATAACCAGCAGAATTTCCTGACGAACCAAAACAGCAATCACACCGAGTAAAGCTCCCAGTGCCAGTGAACCCACATCCCCCATAAACACTTGTGCAGGGTAGGTATTGAACCATAAAAACCCCAAACCGGCTCCGACTATAGTGCCGCAGATAACCACCAATTCGCTGGCTTTAGGAATGTAGGGAATATACAAATAATGGGCGTAATTAACGTGGCTGGTCAGATAGGCGATCAAGGCAAAGGCAGCGGCCACCATTACCGTCGGCATAATTGCCAGTCCATCTAAACCATCGGTTAAATTAACCGCATTACTGCTGCCCACCACGGTAAAATAGACTAAGGGAATAAAAGCCAGGCCTAGATAAGGCATATATTGTTTAAAAAAGGGCATAACAAAAGTCAGTTCCGCCGGCGTTGTTGCGCTTAAAAACAAGACAACCCCAAGCAGCAGCGCCGTAACAGATTGCCAAAAATATTTCCAGCGGGCAATTAAACCGTCGGGGTGTTTACGGATCACTTTTAAATAGTCATCCATAAAACCAATTGCACCAAAAGCAAGCGTAGTGAAGAGCACTATCCAAACATAATGATTGTCCCATCTAGCCCATAATAAGCTTGAAAAGGTGATTGCGCCGATAATCAAAATACCGCCCATAGTTGGCGTGCCCGCCTTACTGAAATGCGATTCAGGGCCATCCTGCCGGACGATTTGACCAATCTGAAATTTTTGTAAAAAACGTATTAATTTAGGCCCCAAAAACAGTGAAAATGCCAACGCGGTTAATACCGCCATGACAGTTCGCACTGACAGATATGTTAATACATTCAAAAATGTAAAATGGCTTGAAAATAGCTCTGCTAACCAGACGATCATAGTTCTTATACCCTATTGATTAATTATTATTGTTAGCACATCAAGCGCAGAATTTATTTGCTGCCTGCTTGATAAAATTAACAACTTCTTCCATTTTTGAACCACGCGAGCCTTTCACTAAAATCGTCAGCGGGTCGTTCTGTGCTAACAATACATTTTTTAAGTAAGCATTTACTAGCTGTTTGTCCGCGAAGTGCAGCGCATCAGCATTGCCAGCTTGCTTAAAAGCCTGATGAATTTTAGCGCTTAACTTACCGACAGTAATTAATTTTTTAATTCCCTTTTGCGCCGCATATTCACCAATCAGCAGGTGCTCATGTTCACTAAACTCGCCTAATTCAGCCATGTCTCCAAGGACAAGAAGATGAGCGCTAGAGTATTGTTGAAGCAAATCGATAGCCACTTTCACCGAAGCAGGGTTAGCATTATAAGTATCATCAATCAAAGTCACAAATTCATTAATTTGACTGCTGTCAACTCGCCCGTTTACCTGTTTAACAAAACTTAAACCTGTTTGTATTTCCTTCAGGTTACAGCCTAAGGCAATCGCTATTGTTGCGGCGGCAAGTGCATTACTCACATTATGTAATCCCGCTAAATTCAATTGGATAGAGATCACTTGCGGCGCTATATCAAGAGCAGCATTAAGCTGAAAAGACGCCTTACCCAAGGGAGAAAACGCAATATTAGACGCATAAACATGCGCTTTTTTACCCTCACTCGAAAAAGTGAATACCTGTCTGTTTAATTTTTTTAATTGGATTAAATATTCGCCAGCAAAATCGGCATCTAAATTTACCACAGCGACTCCGGTTTCACCAAGACTGGACCAGATTTCCCCCTTTGCTTGTGCAACCCCCTGCAGTGACCCGAAACCTTCAAGGTGAGCAGGCATTACATTATTAACTAATGCCACATCGGGTTTTGCAAGTTGCGCCGTATAGGCAATTTCACCTAAATGGTTAGCACCTAACTCGACCACGGCGTAACGGGATTTTTCGCTTAAACGCAATAATGTAAGGGGTAAACCTATGTCATTATTAAAATTACCCGCTGTTGCTAATACAGTTTCATTATCACCCGCATGGCTGCAAAGTATTGCACTGAGTAATTCTTTGGTGGTTGTTTTACCATTACTGCCGGTAATAGCAGCACATTTTAACCCGCTTATTTTCCGCCTGACATAACTTCCTAATAAACCTAATGCGATTCTTGTGTCTTTTACCAGAATACAGGGTATATCGATCCCGGTTTTCTGTTCGATTAATAACGCGCCAGCCCCCTGTTGCAATGCCTTTTCTAAAAATTGGTGCGCATCATAGTGTTCACCGCGCAGTGCGATAAACAGATCACCTGATTGAATTTTTCTTGTATCTGTGCTGATATTGTTGAAAACAGTCTCTTGGTGCTCACAATTAATTACCTGCCCAGCTGTTGCTTTGGCTATTTCAGCAAGTGTTAGGCTGATCATCTTAATACCTTCTTCTTTTTTATTATGCTAAACATCATTTTTATGGCTGCGCGCAGTAGCGTGACAGCCATTATTTTATCATGCTTTTATTATATGTGATGGATAAGCTCTATTCATTTAGCTGCCGAATTATCGACCAAATAAGCTGATTTTTGTAATGAAGCTAATAATTCCCGATCGCTATAATGCACGCGTTGCTTGCCAAAAATTTGGTAATCTTCATGTCCCTTGCCGGCCAGCAGCACAATATCATCGGATTGTGCTGAATTTAATAAATAATTGACAGCTTGGCAGCGATCATGAATCACCTCGACCCTGTCGGGTCTGGCAAAACCCTGTAATATATCTGCAACTATATTCTGGGCATTTTCGGTGCGCGGATTATCATCCACCAAAACCACTTTTTGAGCATACTGTTCAGCAATTTTAGCCATTTGCGGGCGTTTGCCCGTATCACGATCCCCTCCACAGCCGAAAACACAAATAATACGCCCGCAAGCGTTATGTTTTTGCAGTGCTAGTAATACCTTTTCTAATGCATCCGGAGTATGCGCATAATCAACCACAAAGGTGATATTTTGTTGCGCAAAGTAATACTGCTCCATCCGACCGGGCACAGTGCTTAATTTAGGAAATATGCTCTGCACTTGTTCTATGCTGACATTTTCGACCAATAATTGAGTTAATACAGCCGCCAAATTTGAAACATTAAAATCACCATAAAAAGGGGCGGATACTGCTCCTGTCCCCCAACTTGAGTGAAATGTGAAATTGATGCCTTGAGCATCATAATCAACATCGGTTACCCGCAGATAAGATTGTTTATCGGTTAAGGCTTTGACATTAACACCATAAGCAATTGCATCGGGAAAATCAGTTAACCACTGCGCGCCGATTGGGTCATCGGCATTAATGATACGCTGTTTAAGGGGATATTGTTCAAACAGGCTTTTTTTAGCTAAATAATAATTCTCCATGGAACCATGATAATCAAGGTGATCACGGGTTAAATTAGTAAATATTGCGCTAAAAAAAGGTAATGCGGATACTCGTCCCTGATCCAATCCGTGAGAGGAGACTTCCAA
>DATBNI010000327.1:0-2008 GCA_036554425.1 Psychromonas sp. | reverse complement strand
CCCCATCACCGTTCCGTTAACCAATACATGCTCAATGATGCCTCGCTCAAATATAGGTTCACTGGGTTTTCTTGGCGGCTCCGTTAACTCATTTCCCTCTTTAGGCTCAAAGGCTAATGCAACATCCTGTACGCCATTGGCAATTAAATTAAGCCACAGTAATTGGATGGCGGTTAACGGCATGGGTAAGCCGCTTAATACGGTCAGAAAAAACAACAACAGGGCAGAAAAACCGGTGGCGATTAATAATGCGATGACTTTACGAATATTGTTGTACACAATCCGTCCCTGTTCAATACCATTGACGATTGATGAAAAATTATCATCCGTGATAATTAAATCTGCAACTTCTTTGGCGACATCTGTGCCTTTTTTCCCCATGGCAATACCTGCATTTGCCCGCCGCATTGCCGGGGCGTCATTAACCCCGTCTCCGGTCACCGCAACAAAATGTCCCTCTCTCATAAAACTGTCCACAATCATCTCTTTTTGGGTCGGCTCTATGCGTGCAAACACCCTGATGGAACGAATCAGGTCATCAAAATTTTGCATACTTATTTTTTGCGCTTCTTTTATCATTGGCCCGGTGACAACCTGACTTCCCTGCTTTGCCAGCCCTAATTCAATCGCTATCGCCAATGCCGTGGCGGGATGATCCCCGGTTATCATCGCAACTTCTATCCCGCCCGTTTGGCATTTTTTTATAGCCTCTTTTGCCTCAACTCTCACCGGGTCGATCATTGCGACCATGCCCAAAAAGGTCATTCCTTGCAGATGATCCAGTGCATTTTTAGCGCTTGGTATTTGCCGTCTGGCCAGGGCAATAATGCGAAATCCTTTTTCCGCTAATTGTTCAAACTGATATTGTATTTTTTTGTGATCAATGGGTATCGCCCCTGATGGGGAATGCATATGAGTTGATAACTCCAACATTTTTTCCGGACTGCCTTTTACATAAAGACAAGGTTGTTCCTGATTAAGATTTAAACTGCCGCCGAATGCTTTTTCAGACTCGTAGGGAATAATTTCAAGCTGTTTTTGCTGCTTTCTAATATCGGAGACAGAAAGGCCTAACTTTTTGGCTAACACTAAAAAGGCAATATCAACAATATCCCCATCCGATACCCACTCTCCTCCCGAATAATCTAAATGACTTTCATTCGCTAATACGCCGGTAATACAAAGCTCCCTAAGCTGCATGATATTATCACCTTCTATTTTACCACCAGCAACGCCTTGTCCTGAGACCTTATAAAAATCACCTTCAGGCAAAACAACTTGCTCAATGGTTAACTCATTCACCGTTAAGGTGCCGGTTTTGTCTGAGCAGATAAAAGTACAAGAGCCTAAAGCTTCCACTGCGACTAATTTTCGGATGATCACATGATGCTTAACCATTCGTCTCATCCCTATCGCCAAAGCAACGGTTAACGCTGCAGGTAAGCCTTCGGGAATCGTAGATACTGCGAGCCCAATGACCATCATGACCATTGTTTCTGTTTGGTAACCGCCCATCAACAGCATCAAAAAAACCAACACAAGTATTGATAGAATAATGGCAAAAGCCACTTTATAGGTGAATTTTCGCATCCGTATTAATAGAGGGGGTTGTGAAATCCTTTGCGCAGAAACATGGGTGGCAATATTGCCTATCTCTGTATTAATACCTGTATTGATAACGATTCCCTGTGCACGTCCGTGGGTCACTATGCTACCGGCAAAACAGCGGTTAAATTGCTCACTGATTGGCGCACCTTTTTTTACTTTGTTACGGGGGTTCTTGGCGACGGCTAAAGATTCTCCGGTGAGCATAGATTCATCAACAGCAAGGTCCTGCGCCGCTAGCAGTTCAATATCGGCTGCGACTTTATCCCCGGAAAATAAAAGCAGTAAATCCCCCGGGACAACACACTCGGCGTTAATGGTCTGCGCATTACCGTCGCGAACCACGTGGGCTGATCCTTTAATCATTTGCTTCAGTGCATGGGCTGATTTTTGTGCGGAATAC
>DATBNI010000318.1:0-3853 GCA_036554425.1 Psychromonas sp. | reverse complement strand
TTTTTATTGGCAGTCTGGATTGCAACAGTTTGGCACAAGAGAGTACTGCACAAAAAAAAGCTTAAGTTTGATTCCTATGTTGAAACGCTTAAAGTCAAACATGCACAAAAAATGCAATCTCTGGAAAATGAGCTAAAAGCTGATCGGCACTCCCTGCGACTTGCTCACACTCACCTCATTGAAAAACGTGTCGCAGTGATTGATCAATGTTACAAATACCTTGCGGATTTTGAGCAGGCGATTGTAGAGGTAAAAAGCAGTGACAACAGACTATCAGCACAGGAAACTTATGATTCGGCTCTGCTCAGGTTTACTTCCTTTGTCTCTTTTTATGAAAGAAATAAAGTTTATTTTTCCGCTGTTACGGCTAAAAAAGTTTCTAAATCGCATGCTTCCACTGCTGCAACACTGGATTTAATCGCCAAGCAAACATTAACAAACGGCATCAATGAAGAGCAGCAAAGTCTTTTTAATAAATTAAACAGTGAAATTAAACGTAGCAGACAGGAGATTGAATCTGAACTGCGTGCTATTTTACTGATCGATGATGCCGGCCATGATATTGATGCGGATAACGCGCTCTCGGCATTGCCAATGTTCCATTGATTAGTGTTTTAATCCTGCTTTAGAACCGGTTTTATCCGGGGCTGTTTTTGTCAAATGCTCGGCAATGTTATGCTATTAAAAATCATACCAATTCTACTAATTAGGTGCCGGAAAAATGGATGAAAGCAAGGCATGGATTGCAGTAACTAGTTATTCTAATTACACAAAATCGTATGGAACGATTTTGAACAGCTTCAGCTGGCCACGAAGTGGTGAATAACAGGATGTTATGAATCAAATCAATAACAAAGACTAAAACACAGTTTTATGTCTAGCTTGCATTCATTTATCCAGCATAAATGAATAGAAAATTAGTGGATTGGGTATTATATAAATTCAACAGGGAAGAGACTTGTGTTTCGAGTATATCATTCAAATCAACTGGCGCTTTTAAAAGATCTGTTGGTGGCTTTAATGCAGGGATCGAAGCTGACGGATCCCTTTGCAGGCGAAACGATTCTAGTACAAAGCCCGGGTATGGCGCAGTGGTTACAATTAGAGATAGCACAATCAACGGGGATCAGTGCAAATATTGATTTTCCTTTACCTGCAAGTTTTATCTGGCAGCAATTCAAACATGTTTTAAAAGACGTCCCGGACAAAAGCCCCTTTAATAAAATGTCCATGACCTGGCAGATCATGCGACTCTTACCCGATTGTTTAGAGGATCCCGATTTTGCGGCTTTATTACATTATCTCGAAGATGATTTATACCTGCGTAAGCGTTTCCAATTAAGCCAAAAAATAGCTGATATTTTTGATCAATATTTAGTTTATAGGCCGGAATGGATTGAAGCCTGGGAAAATGCCTCTGAACAGGAACTCAGTCAGTGGCATGCTGAAAATAAACAGTCTATACCGGCGTGGTTAGAGGATCAGCGCTGGCAAGCCAAGTTATGGAAAAAGCTCACCCTGACTATTGCCGAGTCGTTTAAAGCGCAGGGCAAAGCCTATCACCGCGCCGGTTTATATAAAGATTTTTTAGACACGTTGGCTACTAAAAAAACACTGGAGCATCTGCCCAAGCGTATTTTTGTCTTTGGTATCTCGGCACTGCCGGAATCATATCTGCAGGCGTTATTAGGCTTAGCTGAACATTGTGATGTGCATTTTTTGTTAACGAATCCCTGCCGTTATTATTGGGCAGACATTGTTGATCCTAAATTGTTAGCCAAACGTTTTGCGCAAAATCGTCAGAAATTAACCGTGAGTGGCGGTGCAATAAAAAATTTACCGGACTCCAGTTGGCAAAAAGACGCGCCGCATTTACAGTGGGCACAAAGTGGCGATTCCGACAATGAAGTGGGTAATCCTCTTCTGGCTTCTATGGGCAATATGGGACGGGATTTTCTTTTCCAGTTGTATTCTCTGGAGCAGCAGGAAGTGGATGCTTTTGTCGATATTAATCGTGATAGTTTATTGCATCATATTCAAGCCGATGTCTTAGACCTGCAGGACAGCAGTCAGGCATTAAGCCAGAATGCAAGTAAACGCATTAGCCTTGCTCCGGAAGATAACTCTCTGACCTTACACTTATGCCACAGTGTGATGCGCGAAGTGGAAATATTACACGATAACCTGTTAGCTATGTTTGCTGCGGATAATAACCTCACGCCAAAAGACATTATCGTGATGGTGCCTAATATTGATCTCTATGCCCCATACGTGCAGGCGGTTTTTGCCAGTGTTGAACAAAATCGCACTATCCCCTTTAGTATTTCCGATGTCAGTGCTCAGCAGGAAAATCCGATTCTGATCAGTTTCTTACAGCTATTGAATCTCAATCAGACGCGTTATACCCGGGAAGATATTTTAGCCTTGCTGGAGGTGCCTGCCATATTGCAACGTTTCAAATTGAATCAAGATGAGTTTGTGTTGTTACAAAAGTGGATCAGCGAAAGTGGTATTCGTTGGGGCTTAGATGAAAAAAGTGCGGCGCAATGGGATTTACCCAAACTGTCGCAGAACAGCTGGTTATTTGGTATCAGGCGGATGCTGCTCGGTTATGCCATGAGTGGTAGCTTGTTTGAAGGTATTTCAGCCTATGATGAAGTACAGGGTCTGCAGGGGGATTTATTAGGGCGTTTTATCGATTTTATTGACGCCTTAATACAATTACAAGAGGGCTTAAAGCAGTCTTATAATGCCGCACAATGGCAGGCTTTTGTGTATCGGCTGCTGGAAGAGTTTTATCAGGAAGATGACGATAACACAGCAGTATTAGCCATTATCCGTAATGAACTGGATAATTTATTAGCCCATACCGGGCAGGCTGATTTTACTCAGCCTATCTCATTATTTGTATTAATTGAGCATCTGCAGCAGCATCTCTCGGGTCAAGAAAATAGCCAGCGTTTTTTAGCGGGACAAGTCAATTTTTGTACCCTGATGCCGATGCGCTCTATTCCCTTTAAAATCGTCTGTCTGCTGGGCATGAACGATGGTCAGTACCCCCGCAGTATTGTCCCTATGGGGTTTGATTTGATGGCCGGGCATCGCAAAAGAGGTGATCGTTCCCGCCGCGAAGAAGATCGGTATCTGTTTTTAGAAGCACTGCTTTCAGCACAGGATAAATTTTATATCAGTTATATTGGCCGGGATATCAATGATAACAGTGAGAAAATGCCCAGCGTATTAGTCTCGGAGTTACTCAACTACTGTCAGCAAAGTTTTGTATTAAAAGAGTATCAGCAGGATAAAAGTCCTGTCGCCGAAAAAGCGCTAAAGGCGTTTATCTCTTTTCACTATCCTATGCAGAGTTTTAGTGAAAGTTATTACCAGGGGGATTTTAAAACCTACAACCCGAATTGGTGGGAAGCATTAAACTTTTCAAAAAATGCCGGGCAAGATAACGAACATCGCCTTCTTACATTGGATCAGCCGCTTGTTGATGTGCCCTTAGAGCAATTGAAACAATTTTTGAAACATCCCTGCAAGGCATTTTTTAATCAGCGCTTAGAGGTTTACTTTGAGCTGGATGACAGTGAACAGGACAATGATGAACCCTTCTCTTTAGATAATTTGCAGAAGTATCATCTCAAACATCAGCAGTTTGAATATGCGCTGGAGGGAAAATCATTAGATGATCTTTTTATTGAAAAAAGGGCTGCCGGTGAATTGCCTTTTAGCGAATTTGCGGCACTGATTTTTAATAAAGATCTCGCGAAAATGGAAGATTTAGCGGATTTAACCGCGAGTTATTTTATAGGTGAGATAGAAACGATTAATATCGATATTCAGTTTGCTA
>DATBNI010000311.1:0-6523 GCA_036554425.1 Psychromonas sp. | reverse complement strand
TGGATATTTGGCAAACTTTGCGTCCCAAATCATAAACACAAAATTGGCAATTTGATTTTTCTAAAAAGTCGCTAAGGGTATTTATGTTCATAGTCATCTATTCTGCTGTTTATTAATGTGTCTGGATTATATCAATTACTCACTTGATATTGTGAGGAATTTACACGATTTGGCTCATTTCCGGCTGCTGCGCTTATCAATAAGCCGGAATTATACCGGGCCTTAAATTTTTAACTAACGAATTACTCAGTGATTTCTGCTGCCTTAATCTATATTATATCGGCATTATAGATGTCTTTAAGTCAGAAAAAATCATGCTGAAAAATGAATTGGAATTAAAAAAACATCGTCTTATTTTGCCTTTATTGACGGCGTTAGAAGATGAATTGCGCAATAAGGGCTTATGGCAGGAAATTAAACCTGACCAGCAGGCGCTCAATAGCCGGGAGCCTTTTGCGATTGACAGCTTAAGCTTTGTGCAGTGGTTGCAGTTTATATTCTTAGATAAGATGGTCCAACTTGTGCGCTTGTCGCAACCCTTACCAAGTACAATGCTGGTCTTGCCGATGGCGCTGGAATATTTTAAAAGTATGCCGGACAACAGCGCTGAAATAATAAATATTATCGGCCGTATTGATTTTCTGTTTAACGAATAGTTCACAATACAGTCAGGCGGACTCTTTACGGTCAAGATGCGCTTTGTTAGTGCTAAATTAAACAATGAGTTTACAATAAAATCATGAGTGAAAGAGAAAATAATAATACTTTATTGGAAGGCGAGCCGATTGAAGTGGATCTGGACGAACAGGATTTAAGGATCGTTGTCAGCAGCCCTGATTTAGAGATTCTTTATCAGGATGAATTTTTCGTCGCAGTCAATAAACCCTCTGGTTTATTGGTTCACCGCAGTTGGTTAGATAGCCATGCAACAGAGTTTGCGCTGCAGAAAGCACGCAATCAAATCGGCAAATATGTTTTTCCGGTACATAGATTAGACAGACCTACCTCGGGTGTTTTATTGTTCGCACTTGATAAAGCCAGTGCGCGCAGCATGATGCCGAAATTTGCTGGACAGGGCATAGAAAAACGTTATCTGGCTGTGGTTCGTGGTCATCTGGGGGATGGTGAACTTGATTATCCGCTGAAAGAAATCATTGACAAAATTGTAGATAAAAAAGCGCAGCAGGATAAACCTGCACAGCAGGCTTTTACTCAATACCGCTGTTTGGCACAAACAATGCTGCCGATTGCGGTGCGTCCTTATGACTCATCCCGCTACAGTTTAATAGAGATGACACCCAAAACAGGACGAAAACATCAGCTGCGCCGTCACATGGCACATCTTCGTCATCCCATCATTGGTGATACTTCCCATGGTGACGGCAAACATAACAACATGTTTCGTGATAATTTCGCGAATAGACGGTTATTATTACACGCCGAATTTTTATCATTTAAACACCCTGAAAGTGGGGATTTAATAGAAATTAACGCCCCTTTAGATGAAACATTTTTAAAATTGTTAAGATCGCTAAAGTTGGATAGATGCGATGAAATTAAAGGGTGATATGGGAGCAGGTAAACGTGGCGAAAAGTTTACATTATAAAGTTATTTCGTTGCCTAAAGAGCAGTTAGCTGATCGCCCGCGTTTGGTTTTTTAATCAATTTGGACATTAAATGATGTATCTGGCGGCTATTATCGCGGATCTCTGTATACCACTTTTAATCTTTACCTGGTTATTTTATTTCTATAAAGAAGCGACAATCCGTCGCGCCGAGATAAAGGTTTTATTGCTTTCATTACTGCTTGTTTATACCTTAATGTTTGTAGATAACTACTTTAATATCTGGCCTATTTGGGGATTGGATTACAGCACCCATAGCGCGGTCGCATTAATATTTGTGGTTAACTTAACATGGCGAAATAAAATACTGCTGTATCTCGCACCATTATCTTTATGCGTTTATTTGTGTTTAATGCGGCTACTTAAGTATCACTCTTTTGCGGATATGCTCAGTACTGTATTAGTGCTATTACCCATACTGATATATTGGCAAAAAGGGCGGGTTAAAATGCGTTTAAGGTCATCTGGATAGGGATGTTACAACCAAGATTGTAAAACCTCAATGAGGAAGATTTTAAGCGGCAAGGATGATAATGTTTTTAGTTATTTAGGCATTGTACCAATCCTACTCATTAGATGGTCTATTTAGGCACAGGAAAAATGCATGAAAGCAAGGTGCTGATTACAGTAACTAGTTGTTCTAATTATAAAATAAATGGATTTTGCATTGCTGATTAAGTGGTTTTTTATATAGTTGTGATATCCTATTTAGATGTCATAAACAGCTTTTATCCCATTTCCCCTAACGCCTTGAGATGGTTCAGGGCATACATGGGATTCGAAAACTGCATGATTTTATTGAAACCACCCGCGGCGGCGCTTACCGTTTTACAGAAAAAGAGTAACACATGTTAAAATCATCTCTATTTAAACCCAGTTTGCTGCGCCGTTTATTTGTCGGGTATGTGGTGCTTATATTAAGTCTCACTACTATTGTGAGTTTATTAATTAGCCGGCAAACCACTGAGAATACCTTACAAGAGATCCATCATTCATTATCTATACGCGGCCAGTTTTTGGCAGAATTGTCAAAATCGTTATCTCCCTTCTCAGATCAAACATCATTAACTAGCCTCAATCAGACAATTGTTGAGTTGGGAAAAAAGACACAAAGCAGATTAACACTTATCAGCGAAAACGGCACTGTATTAGCCGACTCCCAAAAATCCCCCCAGAGCATGGATAATCACGCTAACCGTCCTGAAATCATCGCGGCACGGCAACAAAGTATTGTCCCCACCACGCGATATAGCCAAACTTTACGTAAGGAAATGGTTTATCTCGCATTGCCGGTTGTTATTGATCAAAAATTGCAGGGTTTTGTACGAGTGTCTTTACCCTTAACCATTATAGATAAAAAATTATCGCAATTACGTTTTACCGTGGTACTCAGTGCTTTTATTTCAGCGTTTATCGCGTTAATTTTAGGTTATTATTTTGCTAAACGTTTTTCTGCTCCTTTAAGAAAAATAACGGCCGTGGCAGAGGCGATCGCCAAAGGTGATTATAGTAAACGTATTATTACCCATCAAAAAGACGAGATTGGTTTATTGGCAGATGCCTTTAATCTGATGGCACAAAGCGCTGAGCAGCGCCTTAATGAAATTGAAACTGAACGCAACCGTTTAGCTATCATTTTTGCCGGTATGGTGGAGGGGGTTATTTATGTTAATGAACACCTTCAGATTATTCACATGAATCAGGCGGCAGCACAGATGTTCAACTTGTCTAACACTACCTCGATTAAGCAACCACTCGCAGAGCAGATTCAGGTACCTGAAATAACAGCTGCAGTGCAGGCTGCAATTGCACAACAAAGTGTGGTAAAAACGCAATTACACCATGATGATCGTACTAAAAATGCCGAAGTTATTGATATCTATGTTGCCGCGCTAAATAATGAGTTAGGTGAGTCTGTCGGCGCGGTAATAGTATTTAACGATATATCCGAGCTTGCTTACTTAGAAAGAGTGCGGCGTGACTTTGTAGCCAATGCCTCACACGAACTGAAAACCCCGATCACCGTGATCCTCGGCTTAGCAGAAACCTTATTAGATTATAAAGAAATGCCAGATAGGATGCGCACTCGCTTTATGGGCGATATACAATCACAAGCCCTGCGTCTTTCTTCGTTAGTCTCTGATTTAATGAGTATATCTCGTTTAGAAACAACTCAAAATGGCATTATCTTTGAAGCTGTAGATTTAACGGCCAGTATCAAAAATGCCCTTGCTAATGTGGATAACATTTGCAAGGAGCAAAAAATAACCCTTTTAAATCAATCGCCACATGGAGAAATATGGGTCCGTGGCGACAAACAAGAAATAAATCAACTGCTTGATAATCTGATCGGTAATGCCATTAAATACACACCTTCGTTAGGCAAGGTTAATGTCAGTTTATGCGTGTTAGATGGGCAAGCACAGATAATAGTAAAGGATACGGGCATAGGCATCAGTTTGGCGGATCAGCAACGTATTTTTGAACGCTTCTATCGTGTCGATAAAGCACGTTCTCGGGATTTAGGCGGTACAGGTTTAGGTTTGTCTATTGTCAAAAATATCGTTGAAAAACATAAAGGCACTATCTCAGTTAACAGTATCGAAGGTCATGGATCAACCTTTACTCTGTTGCTGCCTTTGCATTAATAAGGTTTTTTTAGCACCCTTATACGCTGAGTTTAAAATTTTAATTTTATTTCGTTGTAATGAATCTGTAACACTAGGTGGTGATAATGACCTTATCGTAATAGCTAAGGGTATTAAAAATGAAAAAATTAGTATTAAACACGGTAGCACTAACATTTACAGCTTGATTATTAGCATCAACAGCTGCAAGTCGGGATGTGATCAGCGTTGTCGGCTCTTCAACTGTTTATCCTTTTTCAACCCTAGTAGCAGAACGTTACGGTAAAAAAACGCAATTTAACACCCCTAAAATAGAGTCAACAGGGTCAGGCGGCGGCATGAAACTATTATGGCAAAAATATTTGTGAGTATGTGGTTTTTTTAGTCAAAGGAAAAGATGTCCGCCACACTAGCATCGAACAGATCAAGAAGACTCTGGAGGACTTTTAGGGATCTGCGCTCAGGGGGATTTTTTAAGCCCTGAGCCAGTTCAGTTTATCACCATCCCTTTTCCCTGCACTATTTTAGATTATTCACTTATACGCGATAGAACGGTTTCAGCCGCTGAATAATGGCCAGCATTATATTGAAACGGCATAATTATATTTAAAATCGGCCGTGAATTCTCTAAAAATTGCGCAATAGAGTATCAGTGAAAAAGTATCAACTGAGCTGGTAAATAGCAGTGATCTGCTAAGTTTTTAATCTAAAATAACTATACTTGAATTTTAATCCTAAAATATAGCCGCTTCTTGAATTGCTCAACGCTGCTGCTTCATGCCTGGCGGTAATAACCTATGAGGCTGCTATGCGTAGTGCCACAGTCAAACTTATTCCAAATATATTGACGATATTACGACTGGTTTTGGTTGTGCCCATCTGTTTGCTTATTCTGTCTGAAAATTATCAGCCGGTGTTGTGGCTTGCTTTGATTGCCGGGCTCAGTGATGCGCTTGACGGATGGTTAGCACGCAAACTGGGGAGTGTAAGTCGTTATGGGGCTATCGCCGATCCGCTTATTGATAAAACTTTACTCATCAGTGTTTACAGCTGTTTAATGATAGTGGATGTGTTGCCCTGGTGGGTGTTGATCATCATGGTGACAAGGGATGCGGTGATAGTCAGTGGAGCACTTGCCTATCATTGGCTTTTCGGGCGATATGAAATAAAACCAAGTTTTTGGGGCAAGGCCAGTACTGCCGTGCAAATTATTTTTGCCCTGATGCTGTTAACCCAGCAGCTGTTCCCGGTTTTTCCCGTCCTTGTATTGCAATTAACAACCTGGTTACTGATTTTGTTGGCATTTGTCAGCGGCGGGCACTATGTTTATCTATGGGGAAAGAAAGCAACAGCCCTGTATCGAAGTAAGCGCTAACCTAGTATGGCAATCTACCGGTCACTATTCAAAAGGTAGGAAACCCCATCTACTTAGTTTACTCGGTTTAGATGGTAGAGCCTGCAGTTTTGGCAAAAATTATGATGATGAAGCAGGCTCACTGAAGAACTGCGCTGTTTGCTTACCATACAGACAATTTTTATAATTTAGTCCCACAAAGAGAGAATCCTTGCGGAGAACACTTGAGATTTATGGAAATAAAATTTCGATAAAAAGGTTTGGCTGTCCTGCTGCCTCTGAAGCTGTATTTTTATCTTTCTTTTTAATGTTGCTGTCGTCGTTTTCCATTAAAATTTTATTGTGAATTAAAAAATAAAATATACATATGCAATGAGATCTAACTTACTGTTTGAGGTGATAAATTTTGTTATAAAAAGAACTGTTATTGGACAAACGATGTGTGTTTATTGTAAATATGCAATCTGATGATTTATTGTAGGGCTCTGGGAGAGTGTTATGTCAGCGGGAAAACATAAACGTAAAATTGGAAATAACTCAAATAAAAATACGATCTTAAAAAATGCGAATAAACACCCTGGTCTGATCAGCCGATATCCTCAGCTTTTCCTTTTGATCGGTGTGTTGTTAATCATAACCGGCATTTGCTTAATTACTATCGGCATACCCAACAACGCAAAAATAGGACTGGCTATGTTGTCCATTTTTTTTGGTATAACAACAGTTATTTTCGCTAACTCAGCTTTGCCTAAGAAACAATAAACCAGTGCATCCTTAAAAAACGGAGTAAATTATTTTTGGATCCCGCACAAAGGGGATTATTTAAGAAATACCCTTTGTGCCAGGAACAAAAACTCTGTGTATTTACTCCTTGTATCTATATGTTTCTGTATCCTTGAATGGCGGGGAATCCTAG
>DATBNI010000300.1:0-3295 GCA_036554425.1 Psychromonas sp. | reverse complement strand
CCGATCTCCCTTACTAACGTTATCCAAATTTCGTTATTCCCATGGAAATATCGACTTTGGGCAAAATTTGATCCCCCTTAATGAAGGTTTGATTCGAACTGGTGACGAGGTACAAGTGATCAGTGCCCAGGGTGCCCGCTTTTATAGCGCTCAGGACGATCAACAAGAAAGTAATAAAAAGGCCCTGGCAATACATTATCAAGGCTCAAACTTGACAGCTCAGGGAGATAATCAGCAACTGTTATTAGATCAAGCTGAGCAGGCAGGGGTCGATATCCCCTATTCTTGCCGGGGTGGACAATGCGGCAGCTGCAAGGTTAAATTAGCCGAAGGTGAAGTCAAGGTACTCAATAATGAAGGACTGAGTGATTTGGAAATTGAGCAGGGTTATATCCTTGCCTGCAGTTGTATCCCCCTCACAGATATTAGTATCAACCATTAATAAGATAAAAAGAGCCTTTGGCAAAAGGCTCTTTTTTACAGCGGATCAGTAACGTTCAAATAGCTTCAATAAGGTATCGCTATTATCGGGTACAAATTTTTCCTCTTGTTCGCTACCATAAACGCTATCGGCCAGCTTTTGCTTACGTGTCTGCAAGGCAAGCACTCTCTCTTCAACGGTATGTTCACAAATTAACTTATACACAAAGACGGGCTTATCCTGACCTATTCGGTAAGCACGATCCGTCGCTTGATTTTCAACTGCCGGGTTCCACCAGGGATCATAATGGATAACAGTATCCGCCGCCGTCAGATTAAGCCCAACCCCACCTGCCTTTAAGGAAATAAGGAAAACGGGTACCTTGCCATTTTGGAACTTATCAATGACTTCGCTGCGATTACGCGTCTGCCCGGTTAACTTAACAAAATCAATATCGGCCGCCTGCAGAGATTGTTCAATCAAACCTAACATTTGTGCAAACTGAGAAAAGATCAGGATCCGTCTGCCTTCCTCAATCATCTCGGGTAAAACAGTCATCAGATAGTCGAGCTTTGCCGAACCCTTGATATTTTGTGCATGCTCAAGTTTCACTAAGCGCGGATCACAACAGGCTTGACGTAATTTAAGCAGTGCATCTAAAAATTCTATACGGCTTCTTGCCAGCCCTTTTTCTTTGAGTAAATCACGGACCTTTTCTTCCATAGTGACACGGATGCTTTCATATAAGGTACGCTGGTCATTAGGTAAAATGATATTCTGGATAATTTCAGTTTTAGCAGGCAGCTCTTTTGCAACATCATCTTTGGTGCGGCGTAATAAAAAAGGATGGGTTTTTTGTATTAACCAGGACTGCACCTGTTCATTTCCTTCGCCTTCAATCCCTTTACGGTAAAAACGATTAAAAGTCGCATAGCTGCCCAAAAATCCCGGCATTAAGAAGTCAAACAGTGACCATAATTCGCCTAAATGATTTTCCATTGGCGTTCCCGTTAAACATAAACGTTGTTTTGCATTGAGGCGTTTAATACTTTTGGTCATTTTTGCCAAAGGGTTTTTAATGGTTTGCGCTTCATCAAGGATTAAATCTGAAAATTGAAATGCTTCCAGCTGAGTAAAATCACGACCAACTAAGGGGTAAGTGGTGATCACTAAATCATAATCAGCCACATTTTCAAAATGCCTGTGCCTGTCCGCGCCATGTAATATCAGCACTTTTAAGTCGGGGGTAAACTTAGTCGTTTCATTTAACCAGTTGCCCACCAATGACGTTGGACAAATAACCAAAGCGGGCTGAACTAATTGCTGATGCTGTTTTTTATACAGTAAATAGGCCAATGTTTGAATGGTTTTACCCAAACCCATGTCATCGGCCAGCACCCCTGAAAACCCATATTCATTTAAAAATACCAACCAGTTTAATCCGGCATGTTGATAATCTCTTAAGGTTGCATCCAGCCCTTCAGGTAAGGTAACTTCTTGAATACCCGTAAAATGGGTCAGCTTTTCAGCTAAAGCCTTAACATGTTCCCCGCCTACCCAACGATTTATTTCTGGTAATTGCGCTAATAAAGCAGCTTGGCTTTGCGGCAGATGAATGTTGTCATTATTGACCTCACCCAACTCCTGTAATATCGATAAAATGGGTTGAATAGATTCACGTTTAATGCGCAGTGGCCGCCCGTTGGGTTGGGCTAATAAAATGTCAAAGCTGTGCTGCTGCCAATCTTCATTACTGCGCAACCATTCCAATAATAGCGGCAATAACTCAATACGTTTACCTTCAATTTCAATTGAGACACCCAGGTCAAACCACTGCCCCTGCTCTTCAACTTCAATATCAATGCTGTTTATATGATCACTCAGCAAGACAATATTAGCAGAAATTTCAAAGTGCCAACCCATGACTTCCAGGCGAGCTTTATGAGCGGTTAATAATGATAACCACTGAAACTCCTGAGAGCCTCCTAACTCCGGCGGTAAGATACCCAATAGCTGATCTGTTGCAGGCTGTTTAGGATCGTACATAAACAGATCTAACAGGCACAGTTTCTCAAAATGTTTAAGCGCTAAACGTTCCTGATTAAGATCCCGATTAATAGTAACAATTTTATTGTTGCACATAAATTGTGCACGTTCAGGCTCATCAACTATGCCGGGATTTAATTCAAGCTCACCATAACGAAAATACAAACGGGCGACAAACAACCTTTGGCCTTTGATCTCTTTTTCGTTGAGACTCAATACAACCTGTAACTGATCGACTATTTCACGCGTTTGATAAACCATAGGGTTGGGCAAAATGGCCTGAGGAAAGCGCAGCGATACCTGTTCGGTGAAATGGACACACTGCTGTTCGCCGAGTGGCGGTGTTTTTAATAACGATAAAATCCAAGCGCTATCAAACTCACTCTCAATTTCACCTATCAAACCGCGATCAGTATCAAGATAAAAAGGAGTGGGGGTCGGAACTAACAGCCAGTTTTCTGTATTTTCAAGACTCACTTGTAATTGTTTTAAACCCTTCTCGTCAAGCCATTGAAGTTGTATCGGTCTGTTCTGGGCCGCCTGTAAAGGCAGGTTCAAGTTGTGCCAGAAACAACGCCCTGTTGCTAATATTTTCTGCAATGCAAGCAGGTCATTTTCCGTGTGTATGCAGGTTTTCTCAAGCTTGGATACACGTCCTTCTTTGGCTAATAAAAGTTGCAAAATAGTGACGTCTTGCCCTTTTACCCACTTATAACTTTCCATCCAGGACTCATTTTCGACAACAGAAATAAGATCTTTTGCTGCAAAGACATTTGCATTCTCGCTTTTTAGAAAACGTACTGAGCCATATTCCACTTGTAAATAGCA
>DATBNI010000299.1:0-12914 GCA_036554425.1 Psychromonas sp. | reverse complement strand
TATCCGCATTCTCTGAACGTTCAGCAAAAACTTTCCATTGACCTTTTGCTATGCTGCGGAATTTTTTACGCTCTACATCCGACCAGTCATGGATAGTAATATCCGGATTGTCCTGCGCTATTTTGACTGCCGCCTGATCTGCAATTTTCAGCTGGGTAGTCATATCGTAGGAAAAATCACGCACCGAGACGGTTAATATTTCCTGCAGGTCCAGGGGTAATTTATCCCATTTTTTCTGGCTGACAGAGATATCGATCAAAGGTAAAGAGTGGAATCCCGGCTGCACAGGATGCTGAGCAATGTCATTTAAACCATTGCTTTGATTGGTTGAGAAGACAGTATAATCGGCAGCGTCAATCACTCCCTTGCTCAGGCCGGTGAAGACTTCAGAGCCAGGCAGATTAACAGGTGAAGCGCCGGCAGCGGCAAAGACCAGCTGCACTAAGCCTTCCGGTGCGCGCAGTTTTAGGCCTTTTAAATCATCAACTCCATTAAGGGGGACTTTAGAGACAAAAGACTCCACACCTGTGGTTGATGCTCCGACAAAGTGCACGCCATAAGGGGCGTACAACTCAGTCATTAATTCATTACCGCCGCCGTAGTTCATATATTGTAATAGCTGGGTTGTATCTGACCATGCCCCGACCATATTACCAATTAAACCAAAGGCCGGATCCTGACCCGAGAAATAACCTGTTGCGGTTATATGGCCATCTAATATGCCCATTTTAATCGCGCCCAGAGTTTCCGAGTGTTTAACCACACTGCCTACGGGTAATAATTTAATATCAATACGGCCATCGGACATTTCCCCAACACGCTCAGCCCATTGCTGTTGAACTTGATAGTTTTTATCACCAGAAGGATCTGAGGATTGCATTTTAAACACAAAATCTGCTGCCAGTGCAGAGGTTGAAAGCACACTGGCAATAACACCAGACAGTAGTGACATGTGAAGCTTTTTCATATTGAGATTCCTTGTTTTAATGAGTGTGTATTTAAATTATAAATACGTAGTCACAAATAGGTTACCGGTAACTGCTGCGAATGTTACCGGTAACTTGCGGGCAAGTCTGTGTGTTGAGTCACAATTTTATAAGCATTTAAGTTTTGCTCTGCTTTGTGAAGGACACTCTATTTTAATCAAGTTCCCGCCTACTGTCTTATTGCCATAGGAAAATATTATATCTATTTGAATCTATAGCGTTAATGTTTTTATTTTATCGGCTTTTATAAAATAGGATCTTAAATTTGCGCCTTTTAATGTTTTTTATTGTTGTGTCATGCTTCACAGTTTACCACGTTACGGGTAACATGTTACCCGTAACGTGGTAAGGTCATGACGCGTTTTCTGAACTGAATAGATAGAGGTGCAAATGGATAAACGACTTAAAGGGGCGGTATTTGTCGTGATGGGGGTGGCCAGCAGTGGTAAGTCATCCCTGGGCGAAGCTCTCGCGAAAGCATTAAATATAAAATTCATTGATGGGGATGATCTCCATCCTAAAGCAAATATTCTGAAAATGGCTGCAGGCCAGCACTTAAATGATGATGACCGCACACCCTGGCTCGAACGCATTCGTGATGCCGCATTCAGTATCGAAAAAAAGAATGAAAATGCCATTATCGTCTGTTCGGCTTTAAAGCGGCGATATCGTGAGTTAATTTGTGAAGGTAATAACAATGTCACCTTCTTATTATTATACGGGGAGTTCGAACTGGTCTTAAAACGTATGCAGGCACGCAAAGAACATTTTATGCCCACTGCACTGCTGAAAAGCCAGTTTGACGCATTGGAGCTGCCTCATAAAGATGAAAAAAATATTATTAAAATAGATATTGATGGCAGCTTTGAAGAGGTGGTAGAACGCTGCATTAACGCCATTCAATAGATCAAAGTTGACTCATTGAACAAAGGTAATTTATGAATAAGGTTATTGAACAAGTTACGAAAAACATTAAACTGCGCAGCAGTCAATTACGCAGTGAGTATTTATCGCGCACCAGGAAACAAGCAACGCTGGGTAAAGAAAGAGCAATGCTCGCCTGTGGTAATTTAGCCCATACTGTTGCCTCGTGCGGCGCAGGGCAAAAATCGACTATTCTTGATTTTACCCGTGTAAATGTGGGTATCATTAGCGCCTATAATGATATGTTAAGCGCTCACCAGCCCTATCAATCCTATCCGGATCAAATCAAAAGTGCGTTAAAAAACGACGGTCACAGTGCCCAGGTTGCCGGTGGTGTACCCGCCATGTGCGACGGTGTGACGCAGGGGCAAACGGGCATGGATTTATCGCTTTTTTCACGGGATCTGATTGCCCAGGCAACGGCAATAGGGTTAAGCCATAATACCTTCGATGCGACTTTGTTGCTTGGGGTCTGTGATAAAATAGCACCGGGACAAATAATGGGCTCTTTAGCCTTTGGTCACATCCCGGCGGCCTTTGTGCCCTCAGGCCCGATGGCAACGGGTATCACTAATGAGGAAAAAGTAAAAGTACGTCAGCAGTATGTTGCCGGTGAGGTCGATAAAAAAGTCCTGCAAAGTATGGAAAATAAGGCTTATCATTCACCGGGGACCTGCACCTTTTATGGTACGGCCAATACCAATCAGCTGGTTTTTGAGGCGATGGGGTTAATGCTGCCGGGGTCGGCATTCTTAGCGCCGGATTCTGAATTACGTTATGCACTAACAGCCACCATTGCCAAACAGATGGTAAGAATAGCCCACGGTAGTAGCGATTACCGGCCCATTGCTGAGGTCATAGATGAACGGACCCTGGTAAATGGTTTAGTGGCATTATTAGCCTCTGGCGGCAGTACCAATCATACTATTCATATGATAGCGATTGCCCGATCTGCCGGATTAATACTTACCTGGGATGATTTTGACCAACTCTCTAAAGTGGTGCCTTCTTTAACCTTAATGTATCCAAATGGTGCAGCCGATATTAATGCTTTTCAGGCGGCGGGCGGTGTGCCCACCCTGATGAAACTGCTGGCCGATCGCGATCTGCTTAATATGGATGCGCTGCCTATTTACGGGACCATGACAGATTATTTAAAATCCCCTGTTTTGCTTGATGGCCGAGTTGAATTTGTTGCGGCGGGCGATTCATTAGATGCCGCGGTGATCGCAGCCCCGCACCAAGAATACAGTAAACAGGGTGGTTTAAAATTAGTAGCGGGTAATCTCGGACGCGGGGTGATTAAAATCAGTGCGGTGGCAGAAGAGCATCGTTTTATTGAGGCACCTGCAATGATTTTTGAATCGCAGCATGATGTTGAAACCGCCTATAAAGCTGGGTTATTAAACCGGGATGTGATTGTTGTCGTGCGTCATAACGGCCCTTCAGCCAATGGCATGCCAGAGTTACATAAATTAATGCCTATTTTGGGTAATGTCATGAAGTCCGGATTTAAAACCGCATTAGTGACCGATGGCCGTTTATCGGGCGCATCGGGTAAAGTGCCCGCTGCTATTCATATTACGCCGGAAGCTTTACACGGCGGCCCGTTAAGTCAACTGCAGGATGGTGATATACTCTGTTTAGACGCCAATAATGGCAGTCTTGCTGTTAAAGCCGATATCAGTAAACGCGCTTTATTTCATCCTAATTTAGATCATGAGCATGTTGGCGCAGGCAGAGAGCTGTTCGCATTATTTCGCAATGCAGTATCAAGCGCAGAAACAGGCGCGACTATTTTTAACCAATAAGGATTTAACATGAATTGGACTATTTCACCTGCGCAGGTTTTTGCTTATTCGCCAGTTGTGCCCGTAATGGTAATAAATCATCTTGAAGATGCGCTGCCGATGGCCAGGGCGCTGGCGGCGGGGGGGATTAACGTTTTTGAGGTGACCTTAAGAACAAAGGTGGCTTTAGAGGCGATTAAAGCTATCGCGACAGCGATGCCCGAGGCAATGATCGGTGCCGGCACTGTCATTAATACACAACAATATGATGCTGCCGTTGCCGCCGGGGCAAAATTTATTATCTCTCCCGGATACAGTCAAAAGTTGTTAGAGCATGCCAAAACAGGCTCTGCACCCTTGATTCCCGGCGTTTCAACGCCTTCGGAGATAGTTACCGCCCTGGAATTTGGCTATGATCATCTGAAATTTTTTCCGGCCGAAGCAAACGGCGGCGCTGCTGCGTTAAAAGCCATTGCCGGGCCGTTACCTCAGGTGTCTTTTTGTCCGACGGGTGGGATAAGTCCGGATAACGTCGCCGCTTATATGGCACTAAATTGTGTGGCAACAGTGGGCGGTTCCTGGATGCTACCCAATGATGCTATTGTGAATGGTGATTGGGCGAAGGTCACCGAGCTTGCCAAGCAAGCCGTATCTTTGATGGCAAACTTAAAAGCTTAACGCATTAACAGCGGCGTTTTTTAAACTAATTTATTTGCTTGCTTACAAGACAGGTATCATTTGTCGATTGACTGATGCCTGTCTTTACCGCCTGTATTGATAGTTAAATACTTTCACCGGTTTGGATGGTAAAACCCAGATCGATAACTTTATTTTCAATCGCTTGACCATTTAATCGGCCAATAAGCTGCTCCGCTGTTACTTGGCCGATTTTTTCACGGGGGGTTATCACAGTTGCTAATTTAGGCACCATGGATTGGCCGATATCATGGCCGTGAAAGCCGGCAATGGCAATCTGCTCGGGGATCTTAATACCGCAACGCTGAGCTTCAAAAACAGCCCCAATCGCCACGTCATCATTGGTACAAAATAAACCATCTGTTTGCGGATGCTCTGCCAGAGTACGGGTTAATAATTCAGCCCCCAAGGTAAATGAAGAAGGCGCTTCAGTCATCAGACTTTTAACGGCTAAACCGTGCTCCTGCATCGCTTTCTCATAACCCTGTTGTCTAAACCGGGTACGTGCATCTAAACGTGCACCAAGATAAACAATATTTTTATAACCCCGGGCAATCATTGCTGAAACCATCTGATAACCGGCTTCGAGATTATCAACACCCACAGCTTGTTCAATGGCGGGAGATGCGGCGTCCATCATTTCAATAACGGGAATACCCGCTGTTTGGATCATTTTTAAGGTGCGGGCCGTATGATGACTTTCAGAAAGAATTAAACCATCAATATGATAGGACAATAGAAAGCTGATGCATTCCTCCTCCTGCTCTGCACTATAGCCGTAATGAGCCAACATGGTCTGGTAACCTGCGGCTTTGGTCACTTTTTCAATGCCCCGGATAACTTCAGAGAATACCTGGTTGGTTAAAGAGGGGACGAGGATCCCTATCGCATGACTTTTGGCATTAGAGAGCAGATCCGGAGCCCGGTTGGGAATGTAACCCAGCTCTTCCAATGCAACTGCAATTTTTGTCTGTATGTCCGATGAAACCAGAGATGAGTCGCGCAGGTAACGACTGATGGTCATCTTGGTCACGCCAACAATATTGGCAACATCCTGCAGGGTGGGTCTTTTTTTTTTGCTCATAATATTATCCATTAAATGTTACCTGTAACATACCAATAATTAACCCTGTATTCCACTTTTCTTATGCTTATTTCCCGGCATCATAAACACAAAAATAATCCCTGCTTGATATAGTAACAGCTTATCCTGCAATAAATTTGATCTTACTAGTTGTGAACCAAAAAACGATCATATTTACATTTTGTTTACCTCCGTAACAATTGGTCTTACCTTTTCCTCTGGTGCAAGGTTAAATGATCTCCTGCCTGTCAATGGATACTTATATTTTTTGATTTATGTCAATATTCGCTAGACGTCGGGTAAAATAATTGTTAATTTAGATGGCTAAAAGTAAAGTGGTAATACCAATTAGCTTACCGACAAAGTTTCTGTTTATTAAGGGCATTATGACCTACGCAAAAATAAAACAACCCAAACTTGCGGATGTGATTGAAAATCGTCTTGAAAGCATGATTCTAGATGGCTCTTTGGAGCTAGGTGAAAAATTACCTTCGGAACGTGAACTGGCTAAACAATTTGATGTATCTCGTCCTTCACTGCGTGAAGCGATGCAGCGCTTAGAATCAAAAGGTTTACTTAACCGTCGTCAGGGCGGGGGAACCTATGTTAAAGAAGAGTTACGCGAACGCTTAACCGATCCTTTATTTGAACTGTTAAATACCCACCCTGAATCACAATATGATCTATTAGAATTTCGTTACGCATTAGAAGGTGTTTCTGCGTATTACGCAGCCCTGCGAGGCACCTCGGCTGATTTTGAAAAAATCAAAATCAGTTTTGCCGCGATCGAGACATCTCGTCAAACACGCGAGTTAGAAAAAGAGATTCAGCACGTCGCACAGTTTTATCTGTCCGTCATAGAGGCCTCTCATAACGTGGTCTTTTTACATTTGGCGCGGGGTATTCAGCCCCTGCTGGAAAAAAATATCGCAGATAATATACAGCAACTTTACGGTTATCCGGAAGTTGCTGAAAAAATTCATCAACATCGTCTGCAGCTGCTTGAAGCTATTCTTTCCAAGCAACCCGCAAGCGCGCAACAAGCATCTGCACAGCATTTAATTTATATTGAAGAAACACGTCTTGTGATGTTACGTGAAGAAAGTTCATTTAAACGCGCATTAGGGCGTTTTTAACTTGCTAAAAAACAGCGCAATCAAGTAACTATTTATATTACTTGTTGCCGAGACGGCATTATCCAAAACGTGTTGTAAAACAGGTAATGGTTAATCTAAATAGTTATACATAAAACGCTTAACCTTAAGGTTGAGATTTTCTAGTGATAAGAAGGAAAGTGTCATGACTGACATCCTAAATGATATTGATGCACAAGAAACGTCAGAATGGCTTGATGCCCTGGCAACAATTCTTGAAGATGAAGGGCCTGAACGTGCTCAGTTCATCATTAAAAAAATAACCGAACAAGCTCGTAAAGAGGGGGTTAAGTTACCAACGGATATTAATACGAATTACATTAATACTATTCCCTTGGAAAAACAGCCTGACTATCCTGGTGATTTCGACTTAGAGCGTCGCATTCGTTCTATTATCCGCTGGAATGCGATCATGATTGTGATGCGCGCCTCGAAAAAAGATTTGGACTTAGGTGGTCACATGGCCTCTTACCAGTCTGCGGCGGCATTCTATGAAGTCTGTTTTAACCATTTCTTTCGCGCAGCAAATGAAACCGATGGCGGTGATTTAGTCTATTACCAGGGGCATATCTCTCCGGGTATCTATGCGCGTGCCTTTGTTGAAGGTCGTTTAACCGCTGAGCAACTTGATAACTTCCGTCAGGAAGTTGATGGTAAAGGGTTACCGTCCTATCCTCATCCGAAACTATTACCTGAATTTTGGCAGTTTCCGACCGTTTCGATGGGACTGGGTCCAATTGCTTCTATTTATCAGGCACGTTTTCTAAAATATCTAGATGGTCGTGGTTTAAAACCAACCTCTAATCAGCGTGTTTATGCTTTCCTGGGTGACGGTGAGATGGATGAGCCCGAATCTCGTGGTTCTTTATCATTTGCTGCGCGTGAAAAACTGGATAACTTGTGTTTCTTGATTAACTGTAATTTACAACGTTTAGATGGCCCGGTAATGGGTAACGGCAGCATTATTCAAGAACTTGAAGGCTTATTTCATGGTGCAGGCTGGAATGTTGTTAAAGTTATCTGGGGTAGTAACTGGGATTCTCTGCTTGCGCAGGATGCTTCGGGTAAACTGCTGCAGTTAATGGAAGAAACCGTTGATGGTGATTACCAAACCTTTAAATCAAAAGATGGTGCTTACGTTCGTGAACATTTCTTTGGTAAATACCCGGAAACAGCCGCATTAGTCGCAACCTGGACGGATGATGAAATCTTTGCACTGAAGCGTGGTGGTCATGATTCATCTAAACTTTATGCGGCATTTAAAAATGCAGTGGATACCAAAGGCAAACCAACTGTTATCTTAGCTAAAACCGTTAAAGGTTACGGCATGGGCGCAGCGGCTGAGGGTAAAAATATTGCTCACGGCGTGAAGAAAATGAACGAATCACATATTCAAAGTTTACGTGACCGTTTAGGCCTGCAGGACTTGTTAAGTGATGAGAAAGCGGCAACACTGCCGTACCTGACACTGGAAGAGGGATCTGCAGAATACAAATACTTGCACGGTCATAGGGAAGCGCTACTCGGTTACACGCCTAAACGTTCGCCTAAGTTTTCTGAAAAACTGGCGGTACCGACGCTGGAGAAATTCGCCCCGCTTTTACAAGAGCAAAAACGTGAAATCTCCACTACTATGGCTTACGTGCGTATCTTAAACCTCTTATTAAAAGACAAAGGCATAGGCAAAAACATTGTCCCGATCGTTGCCGATGAAGCTCGTACTTTTGGTATGGAAGGTCTATTCCGTCAGGTGGGTATCTACAATCCTGACGGTCAGGAATACACACCGGAAGATCGCGGCGTTGTTTCTTACTACAAAGAAACAAAATCGGGTCAGGTACTCCAAGAAGGAATCAATGAATTAGGTTCAATGTCTTCCTGGGTGGCTGCAGCAACGTCTTACAGCACCAACGATCTGCCTATGATTCCATTCTACATCTACTACTCTATGTTTGGTTTCCAACGTATTGGGGATATGGCGTGGATGGCGGGTGACCAACAGGCACGTGGTTTCCTAATCGGTGCGACTGCTGGTCGTACTACGCTAAACGGTGAAGGTTTACAGCATGAAGACGGACACAGTCACATTCAGGCAAATACCATCCCTAACTGTATCTCTTATGATCCGACCTTTGTTTACGAGCTGGCGGTTATCGTTCAAGATGGTATTGAACGTATGTACGGTGAGAAGCAGGAGAATGTTTTCTACTACTTAACTGTGATGAATGAAAACTACGCCATGCCGGCAATGCCTACAGGCGCTGAAGAGGGTATCCGTAAAGGTATCTACAAACTTGAGTCGCATGCCGGCAGCAACAAGGTACAGTTATTAAGTTCAGGTACTATCATGAATGAAGTGCGTCGAGCGGCTTTCATTCTAAGCGAAGAATATAATGTCGCGTCTGATATTTTCTCGGTGACTTCCTTTAATGAGTTAACCCGTGAAGGTCAGGATGCAGATCGACACAACATGCTTAACCCGGAAGCTGAGCAAAAAGTGCCTTACATTACCCAGGTATTAGGTAATGAGCCAACCATTGCGGCAACGGATTACATGAAAAACTACGCTGAGCAAGTACGCGCATTTATCCCGAGTGATTCCTATAAAGTACTTGGTACCGATGGTTTCGGCCGCAGTGACAGCCGTGAAAATTTACGTCGTCACTTTGAAGTTAATGCCGGTTATGTTGTTGTGGCAGCATTAGCTGAGCTTGCCAAGCGAGGTGATATTGAACCTAGCGTCGTCACTCAGGCCATTGCTAAATTTGATATTGATGTAAACAAAACCAACCCATTATTTGCGTAAATTAAATGCGCTGTTATTGATCAATAACAGCGTCTTTTATTGATTAGGAAAATCATTATGTCTGAATTAAAAGAATTTTTACTACCTGATATTGGTGCCGATGCGGCTGATATTACTGATATTTTAGTATCTGTTGGTGACACTATCACTGTAGATCAAGATATATTAACCATTGAAGGCGATAAAGCGTCGATGGATGTTCCATCATCGCTTGCCGGCACGGTTAAAGAAATTAAAGTGAAAGTGGGTGACAGTGTTTCTGAAGGTAGCCTTGTACTGATCCTTGAAGTTGATGGAGAAGCTGCCGCTGAAGCACCTGCCGCTGAAACACCTGCCGCTGAAACACCTGCCGCTGAAACACCCGCAGCTCCTGTTGCCGAAGCAGCCCCTGAGGTTGAAGCAGCTGCAACTAGCCAATTAAAAGAAATAGCGCTTCCCGATATCGGTGGTGACGAAGTTGAAGTAACAGAAGTCTTGGTTTCTGTTGGTGACAGCATCGAAGCTGAGCAAGATATTCTATCGGTTGAAGGTGACAAAGCGTCAATGGACGTACCAGCACCCTTTGCCGGCGTAGTTAAAGAAATTAAAGTTGCTGCGGGTGATAAAGTTTCTGAAGGTTCATTAATTTTAGTGGTTGAAGTACAAGGTGCGGCAGCTCCAGCTCCAGCTCCAGTTGCTGCAGCGCCGGTTGCCGCTACACCAGTTGCAGCACCAAAAGCGGCTCCTGCTGCTCAACTAGCCCCTTCACAAGTAGAGATTGCCGGCTCAATCAAAGCTTCTCCTTCGGTGCGCCGTACTGCGCGTGAATTTAACCTGGATCTTGCGGTTATTCCGGCAACAGGTATTAAAGGTCGTACGACCAAAGAAGACGTGCAGACTTATGTTAAAGCACAGCTCTTGCTGGCTAAATCTGGTGGCGGTGGCGGCGGCTTACAAGTGCTTGCTTCTCCAAAAGTTGATTTCGCCAAATTTGGCGAAGTGGAAGTTAAGCCGCTTTCACGTATCCAAAAAATATCAGGTCCGTCTCTGCACCGTAACTGGGTAACTATCCCGCATGTTACACAATTTGATGAAGTGGATATCACTGAACTTGAAGCATTCCGTAAACAACAAAACGCGATTGCGGCTAAGCAAGACCTGGGTCTGAAAATCAGCCCGTTAGTCTTTATGATGAAAGCTGTGGCTAAAGCACTGCAGCAATATCCTGATTTCAACTCTTCATTATCAGCAGATGGCGAAAGTTTAATCCTGAAAAAATACATCAATATAGGTATTGCGGTAGACACACCGAACGGTCTGGTTGTCCCCGTAGTAAAAGATGTGATAAACAAAGGGATCTACGATATCTCGCGTGAACTCGGCGAAATTTCTAAAAAAGCGCGTGCTGGTAAATTAACCACGAGAGATATGCAGGGTGGCAGCATGACTATCTCCAGTCTTGGTGGTATCGGCGGTACACAGTTTACCCCTATCGTAAATGCGCCTGAAGTTGCTATTTTAGGCGTTTCTAAGTCTGCGATGAAACCCTTATGGAACGGTAAAGAGTTTGAACCCCGCTTAATGGTTCCGCTTGCGCTTTCCTATGATCACCGTGTTATTGATGGTGCAGAGGGGGCTCGCTTTATCACTGCGATTAATAATTATCTATCTGATTTACGGACGTTAATTCTATAATTGTGTTAACAGGTCGGCATTTGTCGACCTTTTGTTTTGCATTTATTGAACAATAAAATAGACTCGCAAAACTTCAATCGTTTTTCTGGCGTAACGGCTAAAATATAGAGGTCAAAATGAGTAAAGAAATTAAAGCACAAGTTGTGGTATTAGGTTCAGGTCCAGCAGGATATTCAGCCGCATTTCGCGCAGCTGATTTAGGATTAGAAACAGTCATTATCGAAAAATACAGTACATTGGGCGGCGTTTGTTTAAATGTTGGTTGTATCCCATCTAAAGCACTGCTGCATGTCTCAAAAGTAATTGAAGAAGCAAAAGCACTTTCTGAACATGGTGTTTTATTTGGCGAGCCGTCAACGGATATTGATAAAATCCGGATCTGGAAAGATAAAGTGGTTACGCAGCTTACCGGTGGCTTACAGGGCATGGCGAAAATGCGCAAAGTGACAGTAGTGAACGGCTTTGGTAAATTCACCGGCGCAAATACCATTGAAGTCCAGGGTGACGATGAAAAAACCACTGTTACCTTTGATAATGCCATTATTGCAGCGGGCTCTCGTCCGGTTAAACTGCCTTTCATCCCGCATGATGATTCCCGTGTTTGGGATTCAACCGATGCACTGGAACTGCGCTGCGTGCCGAAACGCCTGCTTGTTTTAGGCGGTGGTATTATCGGTCTGGAAATGGGGACTGTGTATAAATCATTAGGCTCTGATGTTGATGTAGTTGAGTTTGCAGACCAGTTAGTACCCGCTGCCGATATTGATATCGTGCAGGTTTACACTAAAAAAGTGAAGAGCAAATTCAACATTATGCTATCCACTAAAGTGACCGGCGTTGAAGCTAAAGAAGATGCGCTTTATGTGTCTTTTGAAGGTAAGAATGCACCTGGCGAAGCAAAACCTTATGATGCAGTTTTAGTTGCTGTTGGCCGTGTACCAAACGGTCTTTCACTTGATGCTGAAAAAGCCGGGATTACTGTTACCGACCGTGGCTTTATTGAAGTTGATAAGCAGATGCTGACTAACGTGCCGCACATCCATGCGATCGGCGATATCGTCGGTCAGCCTATGCTTGCGCATAAAGGTACGCATGAAGGGCATGTTGCTGCGGAAGTGATTGCGGGTAAAAAGCATTACTTTGATCCTAAAACAATCCCTTCAATTGCTTACACTGAGCCAGAAATGGCTTGGGTTGGTCTGACTGAAAAAGAAGCAAAAGAGCAGGGGATTAACTATGAAAAATCTGTTTTCCCATGGGCAGCTTCGGGCCGTGCAATAGCGTCTGATTGTACTGCTGGTATGACTAAGCTTATCTTTGATAAAGAAACGCACCGTGTTATCGGTGGCGCAGTAGTAGGTACCAATGCCGGCGAACTGTTAGGTGAAATCGGCCTGGCGATTGAGATGGGTTGTGATGCTGAAGATATTGCTTTAACTATTCATGCACACCCTACACTTCATGAGTCAGTTGGCCTTGCGGCTGAAATTTATGAAGGTTCAATTACAGATTTACCGAATGCAAAAGCGGTAAAACGTAAGTAATTGATTATTTAAATCAAGATCAGAAAGGCGCTTATTAAGCGCCTTTTTTTATGGCTATAATTCGGCTTTGAGCTTGCAAAGGCTTTCTCCTTTATCCCTCCAGCCCTCTTGCTTTTTAGCCGATTTTCTCTAGGTAGGCCTTCGCTTGTTGGCTATTGGTTTTTATTCTTCGCGGGAGTTTTGCCCTAACGGCGGCTTTACTTTTCTTTGGATGTTCAAAGAAAAGTAAAGTCGCCGACAGGGCGAAATACCTATA
>DATBNI010000291.1:0-9747 GCA_036554425.1 Psychromonas sp. | reverse complement strand
CCTAAATGAATACAGCGACGTTTGATACATTTTCCAAATAAGATAAAACCAGCACCTTGCAGATCAACTGCCTCTTTAATATCAAAACGCCTTAACAAATAATGCCGATATTTTGCAATGGCGAAAGTCACCACTCAAACTCCCCTGGAACAGATCCAACCTATGCACCATAGCGGTGCTGTAATGCCTTGGTTTGTACATTATCCAGCTGTGATTGCGGAAGATCCGCCTTTACAGCCGCTATCAACTGCCATTAAAAAAGCACTGCAGCGTTATTATCAGCAACAAGCCGGACAACTGCTGGCGGTTAAAGCCGGGGTATGGTGGCTGCTCGAAAGCGGCCTTGGGCTGCACCAGAAAATGGTTGTGCATTGGTCATTAATGGATGATTTTAAAGACTGTTATCCTGACGTCACGCTGAGCCATGATCTCTATCAAACGGATCTGCGTCTAAGCAGCTGCGCCGGGCAGTTAGCTATTTTGGATTATCTGCTCGGCTACTTAGACGAGAATGAAGGGGCTGGTCTGGCCAATCAAATCAGCGATCATCTGTGTATGGATAGTGTCCGCGGCGGCAGTGAACGGCAACGCCTGCCCAGCCAGTCTCTGGGAGATCTGCAGCCGAGGCTGACGATGGCGATTGACTTAATGGAAAATAATATTGAAGAGCCGCTTGCTACCGAGGAAATAGCCGAGCTTGTGTCTGTTTCCCGGCGTCATCTTGAACGCTTATTCAAACGTTATCTTAATACTATGCCTGCCCGCCATTACCTGCAGATTCGCCTTAAAGGCGCGCAGCATTTATTGCAGACAAGTAATAAATCTATTGTGCAGATTGGCTTGATGTGCGGTTCCTCAAGCGGTCCGCATTTTTATTCAACTTATAAAGCATTTTTGAAAGCCTGAAAAACCCAAGTCTACTATTCTATTAATAAATGACCTAACCCAAGAGGCAGCATAATGACTCAACAAGCAACTCGAAAAGATTTTGATCAATATATGATCCCAACTTATTCTCCCGCGCCATTTATTCCGGTAAAGGGCATAGGCTCGCGGGTTGTGGATCAGCAGGGCAAGGAATACATAGATTTTGCCGGTGGTATTGCGGTTAATGTGCTTGGCCATGCCAATCCCAAACTTAAACAGGCACTTAACCTGCAGGCCGAATCGCTTTGGCACATAGGCAATGGTTACAGCAATGAGCCGGTATTGAAATTGGCTAAAAAATTAGTTGCAAGCACCTTTGCCGATAAAGTGTTTTTCTGTAACTCAGGCGCAGAAGCCAATGAGGCAGCGCTGAAACTCGCCAGAAAATACGGTCATGATCATCACGGCGCAGATAAAAATGAAATAGTCGCATTTAATAATGGCTTTCATGGCCGCACCCTGTTTACCGTCAGCGCAGGTGGACAGCCTAAATATTCGCAGGACTTTGCCCCTTTGCCAGCGGGAATTCGCCATGTTGCTTTCAACGATCTTGACGCTGCTAAAACGGCTATAGGCGCCAATACTTGTGCGGTGATAGTTGAGCCTATCCAAGGTGAAGGAGGCGTTATCCCGGCAGATCCTAAATTTTTACAGGGACTGCGCGCACTCTGTGACGAACATGACGCGCTGCTTATTTTTGATGAAGTGCAGACCGGCGTGGGCCGCACCGGCCATCTTTATGCTTATATGCACTATGGCGTACAGCCGGATCTGCTTTCTACGGCAAAAGCGCTGGGCGGCGGTTTCCCTATTGCGGCGATGTTAACCACGGACAAGTTTGCCGGCACATTGTCGCTCGGCACACACGGCACTACCTATGGAGGAAACCCGCTCGCTGCCGCCGTGGCCGGCGCTGTTTTGCAGGAGGTTAATCAGCCGGCTTTTTTACAGGGAGTTGGCGATCGTCGGCAACAGTATTTATCAAAACTTAATGAGATAAATAAAAAACGCCGGGTATTTAAAGAGATCCGCGGATTGGGATTACTGATTGGCTGCGAATTAAATGATGCCCACCATGGACAAGCAAAATTAATCAGCACGTTGGCCGCAGAGCAGGGACTGCTGATGCTGATTGCCGGTCCGGATGTTATTCGCTTTGCGCCCGCGTTAAATATTCCCGAGCAGGATATTGAGATCGGATTATCGCGTTTCGCAGCAGCGCTTGATATTTATTTGAATAAAGAGTAGTTGATAATGATTGTACTGCGTCCAGCACAGTTGTGTGATATCAGTAAGCTCGAACGTTTAGCTTATGCAAGCGGCCCGATGGTTTCTACGCTTCCTGCAAAACGATCGCACTTACTGGCTAAAGTCGAGCGTTCAATACATTCCTTTGAGCAGGAAGTGTTGACGCCCGGAGAAGAGTCCTACCTGTTCGTCTTAGAAGAGATGCTAACCGGGCAATTGCTGGGAACGGGTGTGGTCAATGCGCTAGCGGGAAACAGAGAGCCTTTTTATGCTTTTCGTAACGATATCAAGATCCATTCCTCACGTGAGCTCAATATCCACAGCCGGATTCATGCGCTGACCCTGAATCATGATCTCAGTGATCATTCACAGCTTTGCTCTTTTTATATTGCGCCAAACCTTGCCGATACGCTCTACCCCTCTCTGGTAACGCTTGGCCGTTTACTCTTTATGAGTGTCTTTCCGATGCGCTTTGCTAATGAGTGGATGGCGGTATTACCGGGCATCTCAGATAAAGATGGACGGGCCCCCTTTTGGGAACATGTGGGGCGTAAATTTTTCGGCATAGATTATAACCAGGTGGAGTATTACAACACCACGCGTGACAAAACCTTTGTGGCAGAGATGATGCCCTATCACCCGCTTTACGTGGCCTTAATTAACGAAGAGGCACAAGCGGTAATGGGACTGGTGCACAACGAGGCACAACTGCAGTGCGATCTGCTCAGTGAGCAGGGATTTGAGCCGGATAAGTATGTCGAAATCTTTGACGCCGGCCCTATTCTTAGCGCGCCGCGTAATGCTATATCTCTTTGCCAGCAGATAAAATCTGTCACCCTTACTATCAACAAGGCGGATACCGCCACACAAACCTATCTGCTTGGCATGGCAGATAACAACGACTTTAAAGCCTGCATAGTGCAAGGCGTGCTGCAGGGCGAACGACTTATGCTGTCACAGGAAAATATAGAGCAGCTTGATTTATCCCAGAAGCAGCGTCTTTTCTGTGTTGCCCTGTAAATGACTGTTATACCCATGATACTTCAAGGTGCAAAGTCAGCAAGGCAAATTGTGCCGAGATGCGAGGCATAAAATTGAAGTATAGTTATTCTACATAGAGATTTTATAACAAAGCAGATTGGTACAATTTTCCTTGCCCTACGGGGCGCGAGCTCGAAAACCAGCGCTGCGTTGCACCAATCGAAAAGGGAATAACCATTACCTCATGTTGCGTCTTGCTCTGGTCTCCGAGCTTGCGCCTGACAAAGCATCTTGAAGTAACATGGGTATATGTCAATGCTTGCACGGTAAACGGCTGACCCAAAATAGAGTGAAGGAATATAACTATGATGCTTATTCGCCCGATAAAAAGGCAGGACAAACAGGCACTTTTACAACTGGCCGCAAAAACGGGTACGGGTTTTACCTCGCTTCCTCAAAATGAGAGTCACCTGGAAGCACGGATTGAAAGGATGCTTGCGACCTGGGAAGGTAAAGCGCCACTTTCTGAGCAGGGTTATCTGTTTGTACTGGAAGACAGCGCGACACAAAAAGTGGTTGGGATCAGTGCGATAGAGGTCTCGATCGGCCTCAAGGATCCTTTTTATGATTTTCACGTCGGCACACAGGTGCACGCTTCCAAAGAGCTGGGTATCTACCGGCAGATGAAAAAATTAAGTTTGAGTAATGATCATACCGGTCACAGTGAATTGTGTACGCTGTTTTTGGATCCTGAATATCGAAAAAACAAAAACGGTCAACTTTTATCTAAAAGCCGTTTAATGTTTATTGCCGGGTTTAAAGAGAAATTTTCACAGCGGATTATTGCAGAAATGCGTGGTGTACATGATGCGCAGGGAGGGTCTCCCTTTTGGGAAAGTTTAGGCCGGCATTTCTTCGCCATCGATTTTACCGAAGCGGATGATCTCACGGGCATGGGGAAAAAATCCTTTATTGCGGAGCTTATGCCCAAGCATGCTTTTTATGTTGATTTTTTAACACAAGCGGCACAAAACGTCATTGCAGAGGTGCATCCGAGCACGCTGCCGGCGCGCAAGATTTTAGAAAGTGAAGGGATGCGCTATGAGGGTTATGTTGATATTTTTGATGCAGGCCCGACGCTCGAAGCCTATACCAAGGATCTGCGCATGGTTAAAAAGAGCCGACTACGGCAGGTCAAGCTAGGCACTGCGGAGTTACTTGGCGAGCAAACCCTGCTGATAAGCAATGATAAGTATCAGGACTTTCGCGCAATTCTTGGCAGCCCGCAGATTGATCACAGCAATATTTATCTAACCCAAGTGCAAGCACAGGCCTTATCTGTGCTTGACGGGGAACAATTACGTATTGTTCCTTTATTTGAAAAGGAGAACAATTTATGAATCAGGCATCACATTTTATTAATGGTCGTTGGCAAGCTGGTAGCGGCGAACGTTTTGAAAAGCGCAATCCGGGTGATAATTCACTGATTTGGGAAGGTATTTCGGGATCAGAGCAGGATGTCTCACAGGCTGTTAGCGCGGCACGAAGCGCTTTTCCGCAATGGGCGGCCACGGATCTGCAAGAAAGAATCACGCTGTTGCAGGGCTTTGCCGCTAACTTAGCAACCGACGCTGTGCGCTTGAGCCAGGTTATCGCGCAGGAAACAGGTAAACCTGAATGGGAAGCTAAAACTGAGGTTCAGGCGATGATCAATAAAGTTACAATTTCCATCCAGTCTTATCATGAGCGTACCGGAGAAAAAGTCACCGCCATGGCTGACGGACAAGCTGTGTTAAGGCATAGGCCGCACGGCGTACTGGCTATCTTCGGCCCGTACAATTTTCCGGGGCATTTGCCCAACGGCCATATAGTACCGGCCTTGCTGGCAGGTAACTGTGTAATTTTCAAACCCAGCGAATTGACCCCCTGGACGGCGCAGCTGACAGCGGAAATCTGGCAGCGTTCAGGTTTACCCGCAGGCGTGCTTAACTTGATTCAAGGCGCTAAAGAAACGGGCATGGCGCTTTCTAACCATCCGGGAATTGACGGGCTGCTGTTTACCGGCAGTGCCAATACGGGTTATCAGCTGCATCGCCAGTTAGCGGGCCAGCCGGAGAAAATTCTGGCGCTGGAAATGGGCGGCAATAACGCCCTTATCGTTGATAATTTTGAGCACTTGGATGCAGCGGTGAATCTCGCCGTACAGTCGGCCTTTATCAGTGCCGGGCAACGCTGTACCTGTGCGCGCCGCTTATTGGTACGTACGGGAGCCGCGGGGGATGCATTTATTAGCCGTTTGGTTGCCGTCGCGGGCGATCTTTTAGTGGGTAAATGGGATGCACAGCCGCCACCTTTTATGGGGCCGGTTATTTCCAATCAAGCGGCAGAGCATCTGCTCGCAGTGCAGGAACATTTGTGCTCGCTCGGCGCAAAGCCTTTGTTAAAGCTTACACGTCTGCAGCCTGACAGTGCGCTGCTCTCTCCCGGCATTATTGATGTCAGCGGGATAGATGGGTTGCCCGATGAGGAATATTTCGGTCCTTTACTGACTCTGATTCGCTACGATAATTTTAGCCAGGCGATTGATATTGCCAATAACACCCGCTTTGGTTTGGCGACCGGACTTGTCTCGGCTCAACGTGAAGATTATGAGCGCTTATTATTAGCGGCGCGCGCCGGCATAGTGAACTGGAATAAACCCCTGACAGGCGCATCAAGTAATGCACCTTTCGGCGGTATCGGCGCCTCGGGCAATCATCGTGCGAGCGCCTACTATGCGGCGGATTACTGCGCATGGCCGATGGCATCATTGGAGTCGGAAAATTTGTTGCCGCCGGAAACTAGCCTGCCAGGCTTACATTTTAACTAATTGGCAAGGGATATTAACATGTCAGCATATGAAGTGAATTTTGACGGGCTGGTTGGCTTAACGCATAACTATGCTGGCCTTTCATTTGGCAATGTCGCCTCGACATCCAATAAAAATGCAGTGGCCAATCCCAAGCTTGCCGCCTTACAGGGGCTGGAAAAGATGAAGGCACTCTCCGATCTGGGCTTTAAGCAGGGGGTTTTACCCCCCCAGGACAGGCCCTGTATTGACAGTCTGCGTCAGCTCGGCTTTAGCGGCGATGATCCAACTGTGCTCGCAAAAGCGGCACGGCAGGCACCACATCTGCTTAATGCCGTTAGCTCAGCTTCTTCTATGTGGGTGGCCAATGCCGCAACCGTGTCTCCTTCGGCTGATACGGCAGACGGCAAAGTGCATTTTACCGTGGCCAACCTCAACAGTAAGTTTCACCGCTCGATTGAAGCGCAAACCACCAGTAATGCGCTTAATGCAATTTTCCCTGACAGTCAATACTTTGCTCATCACAGCGCACTTCCGCAGCAGGAGATAATGAGCGATGAAGGGGCTGCCAACCACAACAGGTTATGTGCGGACTACGGCGAACCGGGTGTCGAAGTTTTTGTTTACGGCCGGCAAGTCTATGACGGCATGCTTGAGCCGACAAAGTATCCGGCGCGACAAACGCGAGAGGCGAGCGAAGCCGTTGCCAGACTGCATCAGCTGGATCAGGAAAAAACTGTATTCGTGCAGCAGAATCCCAAGGTGATTGACCAGGGCGTGTTTCATAATGATGTGATCTCTGTGAGTAACGGCAATCTGTTGTTTCATCATCAGGAAGCATTTTTAAATCAAGCTGCCGCCTTTGCTGAAATAGATCGCAAACTGCAGCAGCTTGGTGGTCATTTTATGCCCATTGAAGTGCCTAGCGCCAAGGTCAGCGTCAGTGATGCGGTTTCCACCTACCTGTTTAACAGCCAGCTGCTCACTAAAGCTGATGGAAAAATGCTGATTGTGGTGCCGGAAGAGTCGCGCCGTAATGCGCGGGTTTGGGCTTATCTCAATGAACTTATCCAGGGCGATAACCCTATTGATGCACTGCGTGTTTTTGATTTGCGCGAGAGCATGTGTAATGGGGGCGGGCCGGCGTGCTTACGCTTGCGGGTGGTACTTAATTCGAATGAACTGGCGGCGACTAACCCGCACACTCTGCTTAATGAGACTTTGTATCAGTCACTGCGCAACTGGGTTAATAAACACTATAGAGACAGGGTATCAGAAGCTGATCTGGCGGATCCGCAGCTCTTGCAGGAAAACCGTCGCGCGCTCGATGAGTTGACCCAGATCATGCACTTAGGCTCAATTTACGCCTTTCAACAGGGTTGAGGTGAATATGTTCGACTTTCTCGCAGAAACGCTCGCAGGGGATCAGATGACAGCGGACTCAGGCCGCAGCGCAGGGCTTTCCTGGACGCGCCCTGCGCCCGGTGTGCTGATTTTTGAACCCGCTGCCGGTTACAGTAAAAATGTTGTGATTTCAGCAGCAATTCACGGCAATGAAACAGCGCCGGTTGAGATAGTTAGCGCATTAATCAGCGCACTTTTAACGGAAAAATACCAGCTTAAAGTGCGTCTAATGGTGATTTTCGGCAACCTTGAGGCGATGCGCAAGGGCGAACGTTATATCAATATAGATCTCAATCGTTTGTTCAGCGGCCACTATGGGCGTTATAACTATTGCTCGGAAACGCAAAGGGCGGTGACCTTGGAGCAGGTGGTTGGCGATTTTTATGCCGCGCAGCCCGACAAAGAGCGGCTGCATTTTGATCTGCACACGGCGATTAGAGAGTCACATCATAGGGCTTTTGGCCTGCTGCCCTATCTTGACTCCGGGCGCTATGATCAAGGCATGATCGCCTGGCTTAGAAGTGCGGGACTTGACGCTCTGGTGGTTAATCATGCGCCGGCAGCGACCTTCAGTTATTTCACCAGCAATGAGTTTGCGGCGAACAGCTGCACACTAGAGCTTGGTAAAGCCAGACCTTTTGGTGAGAATGATTTGCAGCAATTTGCGAAAATCCGTCGCGCTCTGGTGCACTTAATCACTGATCAACAAATTGTTGCCGAGATGAAATCAGCCTTGGTAGTCTATCAAGTAGTAGAAGATATTATCAAACTGAGCGGCCAATTTAAGCTGAATTTTGCCGGCGATGTGAAAAATTTCAGCGCCTTTCCCAAAGGCTTTGTTTTAGCATCCGATGGTAAGGTTAAATATACTGTGCAGGCCGAGCAGGGTTATATTCTTTTCCCCAATAACAAGGTTAAAATAGGTTTCAGAGCGGGATTATCCTTAGTAAAAAGCGACTTGTCTGTTATTACTTGTGTTGCTTCTAGTTAAGTTGTTCTCAGGAAGGCTAAGCATTTTAAATAGAGCATAAAACTGTCCGAAGTGTTGGCTGTCAGTTAGCCTTTCACTAAAGACAGATACTGCAGGTCATTATCCCACAAATAAATATAGCGGCGTTTTTTATCCTTACTTAAGACACATTTTCCAAATAAGATAAAACCGGCACCTGCCAGATCAACCGCCTCTTTAATATCAAAACGGCTTAACAGCTCATCCCGGTACTTTGAAACGGGTAAAGCGACACCGGAATCTTCAGCAGGATTAAGCCAATTTAAGCTTTTATCCGCATGAGAAATAGTCCCCCAATACATGCGCGGCGCACCATTGTCCGTAGGCTGAGCATTTTTAATATTAACGAACAGGTTTTTAGCACGCCATTTATGTTTCTCACTGGTATAAATCCAAAGATCTGAATCCGCCAGGGAACTCCCGCGCAATAAACTTATCAGCAGTTTTTTTAGCCCCTGTTTGCTCACTATAGGATTTGAGCCATCGTGTTTTTTATTTTCTATATCTATTGCGGAGGGGCTCGGTGCCACTTTATTGGTACTTTCTTTACGCTTAGCCGCTATATTTTTAGGCTCCTTTCTATCCTTCACTGGCGGAGCACTAAAATCAATCACTAAGGAATCGTTTTCAAGCAGCACTTTTTCCACTTCAGCTAACTGTTTTTTCTCCTCGGTTTTACGAGCAGAGGGGTTAAACTCCATACAATCAGTTTTATGATAACGCGAGCCAAAACATGCCTGCCTGCCATCAACGGAGGCCTTTCGAAAGTAGGCTTTTTGTTGACAGACAGGGCAGATTAAAGCGTGACGTAATTTATCAATATCACTCTTTGCCAGGGCCTTAAACTCAAAAACAGAATAGGTTTTGGGTTTGTCAGTATCATAATTACAGATAGCATCTAACATGTTTTTCCCTGCAATGACGGCTCAGTTCAGTTTACTGTACATATTGTACATACTATACCACTCTCCCGCTGCCTTACTGGAAAACTGTCTGTAACAATGCTATCAATAAGTTGCTCACTCTTAATCTGCTTTGCAATAAGCAGCAAAAAACATTATCTCAAAGCCGTCATTATCTGTCATGAATTACCATTCATCAAAGCAGTCAGATTTATTATAATTTATGATACCCGGCATAATTCACCCCCGAGAGCATCGCCATATCACTATGCCATGTCGCCAGGTCATTTTTGTTAAATTGATTTAGATGTTGATGTCCGCAGGCGCGCGCCATCACACTCATTAGCTCAACGGAAGCATCCAGGAAATTAAATAACTGCCGTGATGATTTTTCAATATTAAGACGCTGGCGTAAATCAGCATTTTGC
>DATBNI010000245.1:0-2513 GCA_036554425.1 Psychromonas sp. | reverse complement strand
GTTTAATAACGGTATTTTCCCATTATGGGGACGTTCAGACTTACCCGTGCCCGTGGCGCGTTATATGGAACAAGTTGTTGAATTTAATGCCCAGAGTCAATTGCGGCATTATCCGGGCTCTCCCAGCATTGCGCTGCAAATGTTACGCGAGATGGACCGCATGTTTTTATTTGAATTACATCCCAATGAATTTACCAATATGCGCGCTAATTTTTCAGGAAACCGGAAAATTAAAATGGCTAAGAGTGATGGTTTACAGGGCCTTATTGCCAATGTGCCGCCCGTCGAGCGGCGCGGATTTATTTTAATTGACCCTTCTTATGAAATTAAAACTGAATATCACCAGGTGGTTGAAACATTAATACAGGCGCACAAGCGTTTTGCAACGGGTACCTATGCACTTTGGTATCCGGTTGTTAACCGGTCGACCATTGATAAAATGGAAAAAGAGTTTAAAGCATCGGGCATTAGTAATATTCAACTTTTTGAATTAGGTCTTCAGGCAGACTCGGATCAGATAGGCATGACATCCAGCGGCATGATAGTTATTAATCCGCCCTGGACGTTAAAAAAAGACATGCAGGCATCATTGCCTTTTTTGGCCAAACTCTTAGGTATAGAGGAACAGGGTTTTTATCGCATTGAAACCCTGGTTGCAGAATAATAGGTGGTTCCGGAACAGCTGTTTTTAGCGATTTTTTTTAAAATGCAATAATGATCTGAGTTTAGAATAACGCCTTCTTTCGGGTTTATCCCGAAGGGCCGCTTTGCCTGCCTTTTCAATATCAATAATACCAGAGCGGTTTAAGGTTATTTTAAAACGCTCGAACTGTTCAGTGTACTTACCCTGGTCTAATGCGACCACCACATTTATTTGATAGCGTCGTTCAATGGAGGTGGTTTTAATTTTTTCTTTATTTGATGAGGGATCATTTTGCTCATACAGCTTACCGCTACCGCGTTCTAAAAAACGCGCAAAAGGTAGAAAACTAAAATCAATGGTCTCTTCCAGACTGTCATAACCGGGTTGGAAACCCTGCCGCGCGACCCTGGTTTCGATACGGAAATGTAATATCTCCGAACTTTGTTTATTCTGCATATTGCGTTTCGCCAACAGCTGCCGGGTTTTGAGCGGCTGGTTATCCGTTTTAATATAATCAAGCCAAATTTTTTGTTTAGCAAGCTCCGATTTGCTGGTCGGATCGATTAAGGTTCTAGCCCATTTGGGCTTGCCTTTACGGATCCACCGCCACAGAATGTTTTTAAAATCATCCTTGAAAACTTCCCGCACTCCGTAAATAATCGCGAGAATAAATACCATCAGGGAGGTCAGCGTACTAAAAGCTCCCTGCGTTTTAATAATTAAAACCAGTACCACGCTCATGATCAGCGCGGTGGCAACACCGGTCACAATTTTTCTGGTGATATTACCCAATGCTTGTGTTTCAGTCTTAAAAATCACCCCGTATTCAATTAAGCGGCGTAACAGGCGCATTTTATTGGCAATCCGGTTAGGATCGTCAATTGTCGGTTGCGAGTTATAGGCTTTTTCTTGGCGATATAAGTTTTCATTGTTACAGATTTGCAGCAGCGCAAGACGATCTTCAGAAAATTCAGATGCACGCGGTTTGTTGACTAACATGCCCAGTATGGTTTGTTCTGTATACCAGGACAGATAATTATCCACATTTTCAAAGATCGCCGCGAGATTGTCATCTTTAGGGGCATGACTGCGGTGTTTGCTTAAAATGACCATACTGTGATTGGCCATCTCTTGCGCCGCGTTATAAAATTGCCGTAATTTGTCACTATCATTGTTCTTGAGTGCTTCATGGGCATCGGTATTAAGCGCGGTCACATATTGATAAGCGAAGAGATTAAGATGGTTTCGGTATTCATAAGTAGAACGTTTCATACGACTGGCGAAACGGCTGAGTAATAAGGGTAAATGTAAGCCTTCGGTAAAATAGGCGCTCCGGCTGCGCACCCCTGCATTGAAATAATCAACCTCAGGAAGCGTATTTTTATTAATACTCATCTCTTTTGGAAGAGAAAAATAAACGTCAATGCGACGAAACTGACCCTGATCTATCTGATGGGTGAGTTTAATCGAGAAACGCTCTTCTTGTTTAAGGCTGATTTGCTTCAATTATTCCTCTCAATATGAATGGCAACACCCTGTGCGGTGTTGTTATTTAATCCAAAGCCACTCATTTTATCTTTATTTATGCGGAAATGAATGGAGCTGCTCTATAAACCGGCTCAAATTTTATTAGCGGTATGAAAAAACACTATCATTATAACCTTTTCTATTGTGTTAGATAAATTAATAATGCAGGGATAGTCTGGATTTTTTGTTCCTTGCAAGCTCGGATAGGTTGATCCGGGTCGACTTGCCGATCCCCTTGTGATCGTTTTAAGACGCTCTCTTTTTTAACATTTTATTGTTACAATCCGTGCTTTATGAAATTAGGGTTTACCACATGAAACTGTCATTATTGACTCAACCTATA
>DATBNI010000241.1:0-3855 GCA_036554425.1 Psychromonas sp. | reverse complement strand
CTGTCAAACGATGGTAAAGGAGAGTTTGTATTAAGCCCGAACAGCAAAGGACAGGTACTCGCCTATCAGCGCGCCTATCAGGATGCTCAGGTTAACCCTGCCGATGTCGATTATATTGAATGCCATGCAACGGGCACCCCAAAAGGGGATAAAGTTGAATTAAGCTCCATGGAAAGCTTCTTTAGCGCCTACCATAATAAACCCTTATTGGGTTCGGCTAAATCCAACCTTGGCCACTTATTAACGGCGGCGGGCATGCCGGGAATGACCAAGGCCATCTGGGCGTTAAATGCAGGGAAAATCCCGGCAACCATAGATTTAAAAGATCCCCTGACCTCTAAAAACGGTTATTTTTCTGCCGCGCAGATGCCCACCGAAACAGTCAACTGGCCCGGCAGCAAAGACAAAATCCGCAGCGCAGGTGTCAGTGTCTTCGGCTTTGGCGGGAGTAACGCCCATCTGGTGCTGCAGCCGGGTAATACGGCATATTCCCCGAGCAGCGCCGTGGTTAAAAAACGCGAGCCCTTAGCTATTGTGGGAATGGACTGTCACTTCGGCAGCGCCACCTGTCTGGCGGAATTTGATACCTTATTAACAACCGGGCAGACCACCTTCCGGGAACTGCCGCCCAGACGTTGGAAAGGGATGGAAAAAGATCAAAACATTAAAGACAGATTATTATTAAATAAAACCCCAAGGGGCGGCTACATTGAAAATTTCGACATTGATTTTCTGCGTTTCAAGGTGCCGCCCAATGAGCAGGACTGCCTGATCCCGCAACAGTTATTAATGATGAAAGTCGCCGATAATGCAGCTTATGATGCGCAATTAACCGCGGGCAGTAACGTGGCTGTTTTGGTTGCTATGGGAATGGAATTGGATCTTCATCAGTATCGCGGCCGGGTCAATTTAAGCAGCCAAATTGAGCAGAGCTTAAAAGAGCAGGGCATTGAATTGTCAGTCGAGCAGCGCTTGACGCTCACGGGCATAGCCAAAGAGAGCATCGCCTCTGCGGCGCAGTTAAACCAATATACCAGTTTTATCGGTAATATCATGGCATCGCGGATTGCAGCTTTATGGGATTTCTCCGGACCCGCCTTTACTGTGTCCAGTGAAGAAAACTCCGTTTACCGCTGTCTGGAATTAGCTGAAAACCTCTTTCAAACCTCAGAGGTTGAAGCCGTGCTGATTGCCAGTGTGGATTTAGCCGGCTCACTGGAAAATATCAGTTTACGGCAGCGTTACGGTCCGGTCTCTGAAAATGCCGCAAACAAACCCAACCTACTAGATTCGGAGCAGTGGTTAATCGGCGAGGGAGCGGGCGCATTGGTGGTTAAACCGGGCTCAAAGGCCGCCGAAAATACAGTTTATGCAAGGATCGACGGACTGAGTTTTGTACCGGGCAGTGACGCGCAAGCCATTGAAAAAGCTTCGCTAAAAGCATGCCGGATAGCGAATATCAGCAGCGCGCAGATAAAGCATGTGGAAGCTTTTGCCAGCGGTTTCAGCGCTGACAATCAGGCGGAAAAAACCGCCTTTAACAAGCTCTACCCTGCGGTCAAAGTTGACAGTGTTAAAGCTCAGGTAGGGCACTTATTTAATGCGTCCGGCATGGCAAGTCTGATCAAAACGGCTTTACTCTTGGATAATCAAAAAGAGGGCATCCATAGTGCGATTAATGGTTTAGGCCAAGATTTTTGCTGTGCGCATCTTATTTTATCGGCAACGGATTCCGCGCATCAGGCCGCGCCGTTAACAGCGCCGAAAAACAGCCTGGCATTAGTCAAAACTATTACCCTGGGGGGAGCTGATATTCAGCAGGCTATCCTAAAAGAGCGTGATAATCCGGTATTTTCAACTATTAAACAACAATTATCTGGTAAAGTATTACCGCCTGTGAGTGATCCCCTTAGACTTGAGACTTTACAAATAAATCGCACTGTTTTGAGCCCTACGCTTGATAGTGAGACAGTGACAAACCAACCAGCAAACATTCAAACAGCGACTGCAAGCAGTCGCGCCGGGGTAAAAGTGGCCAGTAAAACCAGCAAAGACATTTTTCAGCAGACAAAAACGCATTTGGCATTTATCCGCTCCCGTCATGCAGCAGAGCAGCAGATAGCGCAATTAATCAAACTGCAGCTGCCGTTAACCTCTTCCAATTCTGTTGACTTGACTACTGTAAATACACCCGCAGCCCAGTCAATTAAAGCCGCTCAGCCGATCGGCACTTTGCCTGCCGGTCTGCAAATCAAGGGCGCGGCCGGTTATGCCTATCCGCCGCTGCAGTTGTTTGAACGTTACAACCCGCCGCAAAATATTATTTATGACAATGCTGCCCTGGTGGAGTTTGCTGAAGGCAATATAGCCAAAGTATTCGGCAGTGAATATGCCGTTATCGACAGCTATCCGCGCCGTGTGCGTCTGCCAACGACGGATTACCTGCTGGTCACCCGGGTGACAGATTTAAAGGCCGACATCAATGAATATAAAAAATCCTATATGGCCACTGAATATGATATTCCCACGGATGCGCCTTTTTTAATCGATGGCCAGATCCCCTGGTCGGTGTCCGTTGAATCGGGTCAATGTGATCTGCTGCTGATATCTTATATCGGCATTGATTTTCAAAATAAAGGGGAACGTGTTTACCGTCTGCTCGACTGTGAATTAACTTTTTTAGAGGAGATGGCCTTTGGCGGCGAAACCCTGCGTTATGAAATTTATATAGACTCCTACGCTAAAAACGGTGAGCAGTTATTGTTTTTCTTCCATTACGACTGTTTTGTCGGGGATAAAAAGGTATTAATCATGCGTAACGGTTGTGCCGGTTTCTTCACGGATGCAGAGCTAGCTGACGGCAAAGGGGTGCTGCACAACGATCAGGATAAGGCGCAGTTTAAGCAGGCCAAAAAATCTTATTTCCAACCCTTAATTGCCAATAAACGCAGCCAGTATGGTTACAACGATATGCTCAAACTGGTTAAGGGGGATATCAGCGGCTGTTTCGGCCCTGAATACTACCAGCAGGGGCGCAACCCGTCGTTGAAATTCTCTTCAGAAAAATTCCTGATGATAGAGAGGATCACCAAAGTGGAGCCGCAGGGAGGACACTGGGGCTTGGGATTACTTGAAGGTCAGAAAGATCTAGATCCCGAGCACTGGTATTTCCCCTGTCATTTTAAAGGTGATCAGGTGATGGCGGGATCTCTGATGTCAGAAGGTTGCGGGCAGATGGCGATGTTCTTTATGCTCTGGCTGGGCATGAACAGCAAGGTTAATAATGCCCGTTTCCAGCCCATGGCGGGTGAGGCGCAGACAGTGCGCTGCCGCGGTCAGGTACTGCCGCAGTCAAACACTCTGACTTACCGGATGGAAGTAACAGAAATAGGCATGTTCCCGCGTCCCTTTATCAAAGCTAATATAGATATTATGCTTGACGGCAAGGTGGTGGTTGATTTTAAAAACTTGTCTGTTGAAATAAAAGATCAGGATGATAACTCTCCTTATCCTGTGACCCTGCCGGAAAATGTTGTGCAAACTTCGGCTGCGCCTATAGTTCCCTCTGTCATCAAGGCTATTACTCGCGACCCTGTGAGTATTTCGGTTGATTTGGCGCTCAGCCGTTTAGAAAGGCATTTGGCTAAAACGGGCGCGCCCAGCGTCAAACAGGTCAGCGCTGAACTTGTTGCGGATGAGCGCGGCATTCACCCCTTCAAACATCCTGAGCGTCCCTTGATGCGGGTTGAATCAGATTTAAGCGCACACAGAGAAAAAGGGGTAATACCTATTAAGCACTTTGCGGCGCCCTTGCTCAGCGGACAAAACCGAGTGCCGGATACCGCTCCCTTTACC
>DATBNI010000170.1:0-2092 GCA_036554425.1 Psychromonas sp. | reverse complement strand
GATTCTTTTCGTTGACCATCAAATTTTGCGTCTGAATTGCCTGCGGTGCGGGTTTTTTTAGTACGTGACATGACAATATACCTTTAACTGTTATTTTTTATAAGTGTTTAAATAGGGAATTAATATGTGCGCAGAATAACAGATATGTTCGTGTTTAAAAAGCAGAGAGAGAAAGCGTTTCCAGTGCCTCTGGAAGAGATAAGAAAAGCTTTTATACCTCTTCTAACTCAATATGTATTAACATATTGAGTTAGAAGAGGTATCGCTATTGATCTAAGATGTTGCTGTTAATGTAATGCTGCAATGTATTTAGAAAGTAACTCGATATCCGCATCACTCAATTTACTCGCCACATCAGACATCATGCCGTTCGGATCATTAGCGCGATTTTTACCACGGAATTTTTCAAGCTGTGCTTTTATATAAGCGGGATGCTGACTCGAAATTTTAGGAAATTTAGCAAGCTCCAGACCATTACCACGGGGGCCGTGGCAAGCGGTGCAGGCGGCCATTTTTCGATCTAAATCGCCACCCATATAAAGTTTTTTTCCTAATGCAGCGATTTCAGGCGAAACCGTTACAGGGGTCATTGTATTACTTGCGTAATAGGCAGCCAGGTCCAGCATATCTTGCTGCGACAGCGCGGCGGCCATCCCCATCATAATTGGATCTGCTCTTTCGCCGTTTTTAAACTGCTGCAGTTGTTTTTCTATATATGTTGCATGCTGACCAGCTAATTTGGGGTATAAATTTGACGGGCTATTTCCATCATCACCATGGCAAGCGGCACATGCTGCAGACTTTAATTTACCTGCTTCTATATTTCCTTGTGCTTGTACAAAGCTGGAGAAGCCCAGTACCGCAACTAATGCTACTAATAATTTGTTCATAACTATCCATTTTTATTAAAAGTATGTATTGGCCAAAACCATTTACAAATCAGAATCCATCATTCAACCCTAAGTTGCCAATATTATACCGTCAGTTAGTTGACCTGTTTAGTGGTAATAGGGTAAAACGAGAGATAACTATCTTTGTTGTTGCATAAACGTCATCTGGTGCTGCTCAGGATCTCTATTTGAGTTGCTGATTTGTGCATTTGCAAATGATTTGGGTATATGTTTAAGCATGCTATAATCCGCCAAACAGTAGTTTACACAAGTTTAATAAAAGTAACAATTTGCTACATGGCATAACGAGGCATATCTTGGAATTTCAAAAAATACATTTTCAAAAAGCGCATTTCTTAATTAGTGCACCGGATATTCGTCATTTAGATAAGCATTTACCCCCTGAAAGTGGTATTGAAATTGCATTTGCAGGGCGTTCAAACGCAGGTAAATCGAGTGCGCTTAACCGATTGACTCGTCAGAAAGGCTTAGCACGTACCAGTAAAACACCTGGTCGTACCCAATTGATCAATGTTTTTGAGATTGAAGAGGGCAAGCGTTTAATTGATTTACCGGGCTATGGGTTTGCTAAAGTACCGCTGGCAATGAAGTTAAAATGGCAAAAATCCTTAGGGGAATATTTACAGCAGCGTGAATCATTAAAAGGTTTAGTTGTTTTAATGGATATTCGTCAACCCTTCAAAGAGCTTGACCAGCAACTGATTTATTGGGCGATTGATGCAGATATCCCGGTTTTAGCCTTATTAACTAAAGCGGATAAATTAAAGCAGGGTGCACGTAAAACAACCCTGCTGAAAATGCGTGAAGAAGCTAAAAATTTCGAAGGTAATGTGCAGGTGGAGTTATTTTCCTCCTTAAAAGGGATTGGCCTGGAAATGTTAGAGGATAAAGTGACAGCCTGGTATGGACAGGAACAGGTGCCAAGTTTGCCATTAATCAAGGCTGATATTTAAGCCGCGCTACGCCTTAGGCAAAGCTACCCTGTTGCCGATAAAGCATCGGCAACCCTAATACCGATACCGGCCTGTGCAAAAATGAACTTTGAATCTCTATCAGCAGAGGCTTGATTTTTTCATCAAATGCCCCTATCTCTCACTATAATAATCTATACACGAATGACTTGAAGATGACAGAATCTTCAGTCATTCGGATATAAGCCGTAACTTCCCCTTTATATAGAA
>DATBNI010000100.1:0-5848 GCA_036554425.1 Psychromonas sp. | reverse complement strand
AGATATTCATGCGCAGCATGACAGTGCATATTTTACCGCTTGATAAACAAATCTGCTCAATACGATGCAGTTCGGTCAAGCTTTCGACGTGTATAGCTTGTACGCCCAGATTGACAGCCTGTTCCAGCTCAGTGACTAATTTTCCCGGTCCGCCAAAGATTAATGGCACGTCCGGCTGGCACGCATTTAGCCAAGCGAGCTCACCACCCGATGCCGCTTCAAATCCATCAACTATAGGCGCCAAGGTTGCCAATACCTGCGCCTCAGGATTTGCTTTAGCGGCATAATAAAGCTCACAATTTTTGGGCAGAGCCTCGACCATGCCCTTCGCATGGTCTGCAAGTGCGGGTAAATCGTAAATATAAGCGCATAACGGGGTATTTTTTTGCGCTGCACCTTTTAGGGCGTGAATAGCTGTATTGATTCGAAGGTTCATGATTTCTCCAGAAGCTGTGCAAGCGGGTTTTTTAGCGCGCTATAACTTGAAAGACTGTCCGCTTGTTTTAATAAACGGGTCATTAAATTGTTTTTACTCGGAATCGCCTCGCCCTTTAATACAGCTTGTAATTCAGGCTGCTCAGACTCTTTTACCTGCCACTGCTCGATAGCCGCTGCCAGGGCGCGCCATAGTTTAACTTCCAAGACGGCTTGCCCCGCACAAATATGGAAAATAGCTTCGCTGATATTGTTAATCAAGGTGCAGTAAGCAATGCGATTCCAGCCCTGCCCACGACTGTAATACAGCGAATTTTTTGCTTTCTCTGATAACTCGCCGAGCTGCTCAGCAGGCCAATGAGACTGCATTAATTTAGTCCCCTCTAAATCCCGCAGCCAGATATGAGCGGGCAAGCCATTTTCAAAACCCACCACAGTATTTTGCAGGTGCGGTTCAAAGGCTATGCCTAAATTAAAGAAATAATGGAAAATTCCCGGTAACAAGGCATCTAAATAAGCGTCAAACCATAACCCGGCCAATTGTGAATAAGACTCTCCACGCGCCGTTGCCAGCGACTGTAAGTTTTTAACGCACAAACTATCGCCACTTTTATCCCAGGCAAAAAGCGCCCCCGCCATCTGCGGCTGATATTTTTTCTGCAAGTGTTCCGCTATGCCATCGCGATATAAAATACCAAAACATTCAATCACTTCCTGTATATTATTTCGCTCCCCACCCGCTGCGATAGAAGATAGATCCAAGGTGGTCGCAGCAGGCTCAGACATTACCGAAAATTTAGGGCAATGGATAACAGCATGGGCTGCACGCTGGCTGATTAAACGCGTCAGCAGCACCGCGCTTTGCAGTTCATACCAGGCATTTTTGCGTACACAGTTGGTCAATCGCACATGGATAGAAAATTTCATAAAGCTATTGGTTTGCGCTACAAACAGCGTGCGCACCGAGGATGTCGGGTAGGTATCTGAGCCTAAATACCCGACTTCTGTGATTAACCCTAACTGGATCGCTTTATGGACAAGAGGTTGCTTTAAAATAGTCGACACTTCCCAGGGATGGCAAGGGTAAAGTAAGGCTTCCGCCGGATTTATTTTATTGATCAGATCAAGCGGGGCCAACTCAGTACAATGCATTTGCTTGAGCAGCTGCGGCGCAACTTTAAACCAATACAAAGGAAACTTAGCCTGTACTTCCGGTGAACAAGCGAGCAATAGATCAAAACTGACACCGTCACGGCTTTTAGGAGCAGGATGCAGCGCATGCCCCCATAACAGACTCTGCTCCGATTTAATTAAACTCGAATAAGCGCGCTGTTCAACCTTTGTGCTGATACGTTTAATAAATAAGCGGGTAATATTGATACTGTTTTGAATCTGCTTTAACAACTCCAGATTGATTTCATCGCCCGTTACCTGCGCTAAATGCTGCAGGATAAACTCGGCTAAGCCTGACGCGTCAATCGGGTGCCAGGCCAAGCCTTGTCGTTTTAAATAGGGCTGATTGATAAGCCTGACACGCCCGAGCAAACTCACCTGGTCCGCTTTTATCACTATCGAAGCTGACGATTCCGGGAAAGTCAGACGAATCCGGCGATAACCATCAACCACCTGAAGGTTAAAAGTAGCGGGTGCATCCGCTTGATGATCATCTAATTCAACTTCTCCCTTAGCTAAGGCGTATTCGCGTATATAACAGTTAAGCAGACAATTAATGGCATTGCCTTCCGCTAAACCTTGCTGCGCTTCATGACGGTATTTTTCCGAGGTAGAGGTATCAGGTTTTAACAATGGGATTGACATGGTCAAAGGGCTCCTTAGTCTGAGCAACTAAAATAAAAATGGCGGCCGCACAAGCAATACTCGCCAGGAGAAATGGCCAATGTAAGGAAAAATGCTGACTGATAAAACTCGCCACCAGACCGGCACAAACACCGGCCCATTTTCCCCAGGCATCAAAGCGGCCAAAGGACAGACCGGCTTGTTCCTGTTGTAAACGCTGACTGAGGAGCAAATGTAAACCGCTGTAACAAAGCAGCATCCCAAGGCCGAATAAAAGGCGATAAAAAACCAGCCCGTCGATACTGTGTAAAATGAACTGCCCCGCACAAGAAAGGCTTAAAATAAAGAAACCAAGCAGGCTCTGCACTCTGGCGTTTAGGGTTAATTTTCCGATCATAAAAGCGAGCAATAGATAGACCAGATGCGGCAGGCTGTAATAAAAACCCACCACTGTATCGCTACTTTCTCCCAGAGTTTGCACATAAGGCAGAAAATAAGGAAAAGTGACTACCATCGCGAAACAAAACAGAAACTGTAAAGATAATAGCCGGGTAAACTGCCCCGTATTCGCTTTGCTCTTTTTTACACCAGTGTTTTTTTTCACCCTAAGCACATCGCTTTGCAGAAACAAGCTCAGGATCAAGGCGCAAAAGGGTAATAACGCCAGGTAACGATAGATCTGTAAGGGCTGCGCTATTTCAGTAAATAAACCTAATAAAATGGGCCCGGTGACCAAGGCCAAACGCGCGGAAAACTGGGTAAGATTGAGGCTTTTGGCTAAGGACTTGCCCTGATATTTAGCGCTTAAGTAGGCATTGGAAGCGGCCAGTGTTCCGCCACTTATCCCCTGCACCACCAGCCCGAGACAAAAAAGCCATAAGTTATCTGCAAATCCGGACAGTAAAAACCCCGCAGTTAAACCGCATTGCGCTCTTAGTAATGATTTCTTCTTGCCGTATTTATCTGCAAAACGCCCCCACCATGGCGCTGTCACTGCGGCACAAAGAGGCGGTACAACAAACATCACACCAATCAGATATTGCGGGTCGCCATCGATCAGACTGGCTATCATACGCGGCATAAATAGCGGCATGCCCAGTGCGGTAAAAGCGGTTAGAAAATGGCAAAATAAAACAATATAAACTACTGGCATGACACGCTCTTTATTAAAAAATCCCGGTGTAAAAAGTTTGGCGCAGTTTGTCCATAGAATTTATTAATATCGCTGGCACCCGAGACAGACTTACTCAATAAACTGCCTGAACTGAGGAGGTATTTTGCCGGTTGATAGCGAGCTTCCAGCAGAAAATATCGCGCATATCGGGTGCTGATGCCTTCTCTTTCCAGCGCATCTAACTGCCTTACAAGCGCTTTTCTTAACTGCCCGTATAAGTCCTGAAGCGGCATTAAGTGATAACTTGCCATCGCCTCAAAAATAGCGGCTATGTCTAACTGTAAGGTGATAGTGGTAAACATCTCGGCGATAGATTGCTCGTTTTCAACCACAATGCGCGGATCGATTAACTGCTCAATCTGCGCTTGTGCAGCCTTAGGCTCAGCCGAATTTTCGACAAATCGCGGCGCTAATATACGCGCAGAATCGTTATCTTTCATGACCAAAGTTAATCCTTTGTCAGGAGAAAATGCGAGCACGGCATTTTGCTGATTGGACTCTAAGGCTATTCCATACTTAAGCCATAAGCGCAGATGTACGCTTAATAAAAGCGATAAATACTCATCTAACCAGGCTTGTACATTGCCCTGGTAGAAGTTATCAATCAGGTGCGCCAGATACAGACGTTGATCGGGCATTTCACTGGCTAATGCAGCCACAGGTACCAAGGTTTGATTGAACATGCTGCTGGGATATTGACGGACAATATAAGCCAGTTGCTTAAGCTCACCAAAATGCCCGCCATGCTGCTCATTACAATGTAAATATAAACCCTGTAACTTAGGGTCCTGCTGGCCTAACTGGGTTAATACTTTTTCAAACCAGTGTCCGTCGTATAAAGTACTGGCTTTTATTAAACGCATATTTTTCGCGCCTAAGGTCGCCATAATAAGCGGCACCTTGATATGAATATCCGGCATTTTTTCAACGACCACGGTGCGCACAGAAAGCGTCGGCAGCACCTTTAATGCCGATTTAGGCGCTAATAAAACACTGTCATCCATTGGCGTTAAGCTTTTAAAAGTCAATGGGTGGACTGGAAACAATTGGTGACTGGCGCTTAATTGCGCCGCTAAACCTACCTCTGAAAAAGTCGGCCAGCAGCCCGGTTGATCCGAGGTTAAGCTTACTTTTTGATTGGCAACCGCCACCCAATTCAGCTCAAAAGGGGTAGAAAACTCAGGGGCATAAGCCGTCAATGCATCGGCATCAAATCCAAATTTAGCACGTGCAGTGGGGTAATAAGGATGATCTAAATAGGCAGCGACTTGATCAGAAAAGAGCAGTTTTTGATGCCAGTCAGGCATGGCACTCAAAGGCTTGTTCAGCGCGCTGATTCTATTCTGATAAGCTTGCCGGCAGAGTTTTCTATGCTCAACAGCACACTGCGCTTCTTTTATATAGTCACTAAAAAGTAACCTTGCTTGAGCCGGCAAATCCTCGGCTATCGTATCTAACCAGCACTTAAAACCGCTCTGGTAAATAACCCCCTGACGGGTTTGTTTTAACCAGCAAGCCGAGGTCGCTTGCCAGCTCTGCATATAATGACTTTCAGCTATAGGAATATACAAAATATCGGCACCTAAATGGCTGACCTTCAACCAGAATTTTGGGGAAGCCTCAGGCCAGCGGTGCTCTGGCTGTAATTGCGCCTCGGTGACAACTTGTCCCCGTGAGACTAATTGGCAAACATTCTCTCTTAAACAAGCATTAATAATACGTTGGCTAATATAATGGTTATCATCTGCCATTAGTTAATCTCCCATGATAGTTGCTTAGCCACTTCCTTTGCAGCCAGTTCTATGCTTATTTGCGTCTCTCCAATCGCCGTCAGCATGCCTAAGTAATCTTTATTAGAATTGCTTACTGTTAAGTGTTGCCCCGGACTTTTAAGCGCTTTATAAGATATTTTAGTCTCCCCATGCTGGGTATCAAAACCTGCATGACACTGAGCTAAAAAACCCTTTAATGCATTGGGGAAGTATTGAATGAGTGCTGATTTTGACTCAGTATCGAGTGCCGCCAAAGACTCACCCGCATGCAGCATGATGATTTTTTCAAACCAGTTAAAGGACAGCAGCTCATTAAGTAAAAATTCACGCCCGTCGCCGATACTGCGGTAGTTTATTTCAACGAGCACCGGCCCTGCAGCCGTCACAATAAACTCACTGTGGCAAACACCAAAATTGACTCCAAATTCACGCACTTGCTGCAGTGCCTCCTGCCGGTATAAAACACTGTTCGGGCCATTCCAGATTGCACTTGTCTCAACAAAATATGGCAAGGGTGAAAGCGTCACATCAAAGCCGCCAACGGCAATCATTGTCTGGCCATCAGAGAGTGTCTCCAGGGTGAAAAGTGGCCCGTCAAGATAAGACTCAAGTAAAATGGGCAGGTGCTTTTTTGTCACTTTATTTTTGTAATCTTGTAACTCTTCCATTG
>DATBNI010000289.1:0-1848 GCA_036554425.1 Psychromonas sp. | reverse complement strand
GTAAAACAATTACTTTGTATTGGCCGCCTATGTGAACAAAAAGGGCAGTTGTTGTTATTGCAAGCAATTAAAAAAGTGATTGATTCGGGTCACCAGCTAAAAATCGTTTTAGCGGGTGACGGTGAAATGCGCCCTGATATTGAGCAGTTTATCCAGCAAAATGAATTGTCTAATGTTGTCACTATTACTGGCTGGATAAGTTCTGATCAAGTTAAACAATACTTATTAGAGTCTGATGCCATGGTGTTGCCAAGTTTCGCTGAAGGTTTACCCGTTGCAATAATGGAAGCAATGGCCGTTGGTACGCCTGTTATCACTACCTATATTGCGGGTATCCCTGAGTTAATCAGTTCCGGGCATAATGGGCTGTTAGCACCCGCCGGTGATCCTGATGCAACAGCCTGCAATATTGAAACCTTTATCAATATGTCAGAAGCTGAGATCGCCAATATGGCGAGGCTGGCTTATAACAGCGTTGAAGAACGACATAATATAAAAACAGAAGCAGAAAAATTAGGAGGTTACATTAAAGGTGCCCAACATGAGTAATATAGAGTTGTTATTGGGCAGTTTGTTCATTGTTCTGCTTGGTGTTCCCTCATTGCTGATCTCGCTAGAACTGCTGCTGGGGCAAAAACGGTTAAAAAAAATCCCGACAAATGCTAGCCTTAAAAAATCATGCACTGTCTTAATGCCTGCACATAACGAAGAGTTAGTGATTGAGCATACCCTACTGCAATTGAAGCAAGAAATTTCTGCTGATGATCGAATTGTCGTTATTGCCGATAATTGTACGGACAACACAGTGTCTATTTGTAAAGCGTTAAATGTAGAAGTGATAGAGAGGCAGTCCGTAGATAAACGAGGTAAAGGTTTTGCGCTTGACTTCGGTATTCAACATATCTCAAAGAAAATGCCGACAACAGTTGTTATTTTGGATGCCGATTCTGAATTTGAACAGGGTGGACTCGCAAGGCTAGTGTCGCGCAGTCAAACTTATAATACTGTTGTTCAATCAATGTATTTAATGCGCTCTCCTGCGGACGCACCCATAAAAACAAGAGTGGCTGAATTTGCCTGGTTAGTAAAAAACCGCATACGTCCCACAGGGTTGGCGCGTTTAGGTTTAGGTTGCCACCTGCAAGGTTCTGGAATGGCGTTTCCAGCGGAGGTTTTTGACCAAGTATCACTTGCCAGTGGCAGTATTGTTGAAGATTTAGAACTCGGTTTAAAATTGACAGCCTTAGGGTACAAAATTGTGTTTGAACCTTACGCCGTTGTAAATAGTAGCTTCCCAACCTCAAACGATGGCACTGACACGCAAAGAACCAGATGGGAACATGGTCATCTGGCTTCAATAGCCATGCTGCCTAAGATGGTTTTTAGCGCTTTGAAAAAGCGCCAGTTCAATGTTGTCGGCTTGTGTTTGGATGCGGCTATTCCCCCCACCATTATGTGGCTTATTCTCGTCATCCTGGCAACATTATTGAGTTGGGTATGCACTTTTTTTAATGTGAATATGCCATTTTATATTGCCTTAACCTGCTTAAGCGGAATATTGATAGGGCTCTTTTTATCTTGGTTATACCATGGTTTAACATTAATTAAAGTATCGGATTTTTGGGGAATAATGAAATTTGTAGGCAGTAAATTTTCCATCTACAAAACATTTTTTACGGCCAGACAAAAAGAGTGGGTCCGCACCGACAGAACAAAAGAAAATGTCGACGTCACTGCAGATGAACATGACAAAAAGGACGGGCTATAATGAGTAATGTTTCGAATTTGCTGAACGACTTAACTTATTTAGAATCAGAACAAGTGGACCACTTTTTAGTTAAGTTAATT
>DATBNI010000083.1:0-9875 GCA_036554425.1 Psychromonas sp. | reverse complement strand
AATAGTTAAATTTGGCGATGGAATAGTTTCGTTAGGTTAGTTCCCCCCTTTTACGGCCTGTCCGGAGAGGATTTATGCAATTAATATTTCGGAAAAAATAAATATGTCAGAAATAAATAAGTATTCAAAAACAGTTACTTTAGACGAATCACAGCCGGCTTCACAAGCCATGCTTTATGCTATTGGTTTGAAAGAAGAGGATATGAAAAAAGCGCAAGTTGGTATTGTTTCCACGGGATGGGAAGGAAATCCATGCAACATGCACTTAAACGAATTTTCCAAACAGGTGAAAAAAAGTGTGATCGAGGCTGATTTGGTGGGATTAATCTTTCACACCATAGGAGTGAGTGATGGCATTTCAAACGGGACTACAGGAATGAAGTACTCTTTAGTATCCCGTGAGATCATTGCGGATTCTATTGAGACTGTTGTCAGTGCTCAATTTTATGATGCTGTTGTTGCGATCGTTGGATGTGATAAAAACATGCCCGGGGCAATGATGGCTTTGGCTCGTTTAAATCGTCCGGGAATATTGGTTTATGGCGGCTCTGTCAAAGCGGGAAAATGGAAAGGTGAAGACTTGAATATCGTTTCTGCTTTCGAAGCTTATGGAAAAAAATTACAGGGCGTTATCTCCGATGAAGACTATAAGGGTGTAATTCAGAATGCCATCCCGGGCCCTGGTGCTTGTGGTGGAATGTATACAGCAAACACTATGTCTTCTGCTATTGAAGCGTTAGGCATGAGTTTGCCTTACTCTTCCTCTAACCCGGCCGTGAGTGATCAGAAAAAAAGAGAATTGACGACAGTGGGTGATGCAGTTAAAAATCTGCTGGAAAAAGATATCAAACCGAAAGATATCATGACCAAAAAAGCGTTCGAAAATGCCTTGAGAATGATCATGATTTTAGGCGGCTCCACCAACGCAACTTTGCATATGATTGCAATGGCCCGATCATCTGGTGTTGACTTGAGTTTGAATGATTTCCAAAAGATGGCAGATAAAACGCCATTATTGGCAAACTTAAAACCTTCCGGTGAATACTTAATGCAGGACCTGCACGCAATCGGTGGGATCCCTGCCGTAATGAAATACTTATTGGCTGAAGGTTTATTACATGGGGATTGTTTGACCGTGACAGGTAAAACCATTGCCGAAAACTTAGCTGATTTACCCGCCCTTCCGGAAGGTCAAGACATTATCAGATCTTTATCTAACCCCTTGAAAGCAAATGGCCACTTACAGATTCTTTATGGAAACCTGGCTTCTGAAGGTTCAGTTGCAAAGATTACCGGTAAAGAAGGAGAAGTATTCGAAGGCCCGGCAAGAGTCTATGAAGATGAATTTTCAGCAATAAAAGGCATCGGAGAAGAAGTGCAAAAAGGTGAGGTGATCGTTATCCGCTATTCAGGCCCCAAAGGTGCTCCTGGCATGCCGGAAATGCTAAAACCAACTTCAGCGGTCATGGGGGCGGGTCTTGGAAAAGACGTGGCATTAATTACAGATGGTCGATTCTCCGGAGGCTCTCACGGTTTTGTTGTTGGACACGTGACTCCTGAGGCTTCAGAAGGAGGACTGATTGCTTTGGTTAAAAATGGTGACATGATTCGAATTGATGCCGTGACTAACAAATTGGAACTGCAAGTGGATCAGGCTGAAATCACCAGGCGTAAAGCAGCTTGGATAAAGCCAGCTTACAGAGCGGCAAATGGTGTGCTAAGAAAGTATATAGCAACAGTAAAATCTTCATCTCTAGGCTGTGTTACCGATGAAATAGACGAACTCTAGCGGCTGAGTAATAATGATTTGCTCATTTTTCATCCTTGAGTTAATGAAAGCCCTAGTACCTGGATGACTGAAGAATCCCGAAGAGTAAAGGGCCTTTACGCTTGCTACAGGGAGAATCTGTGCATGCCGTTAATGACATGTTTACCTGAGAATAGTTAATATTGTGGTTTTAGGCGATGGCTGAAAATCCAGTGATACAGTGTTTGTTATGTGCGTTGTGATAGTTAAAAATGCACTTCATAAATGTCTTTGTATAACACCAGCGGATTAGCAAGTAGCACAGAACGGCACTGTATATAACTTTGCTCTGTGCTATTTATTAAAATTAAAGACCCGATAAAGACTTCCACGTTTCGCTAGCGATGAAAGTCTCTCCTTGGTACAAAGCAATTAAATCGCCTTCTCGATGTCTTTTGGCTTTCAGCACCATCCCATGCCATACGTCAGTTTCAACCCGGTCGCCAACCGTTATTTGCTGATTATATAATTCTGAAATATCATCCCGCTCTTCCCGTGCCTCAGATTCTGTAGCAAAAAAGCAGGGCAGATTTAGTCCTCCATGTTCGAACATACAGATACTGAATCCATTACGAGTAGGAGTAGCATGGACAAAGAACTCACCTTTGCGAACGGCAATTTCCATGTCAGCCGCTCCTTCATTCGCAGCTAAAAGGTGATTGAACATAACTTGAGTTTCCATTTTTTAATTCCTTTTATATCAAATTTTTCACGTATATTTATTATATAAAAAGGCAGTTTCGTGCAATTAAATAATGCATGAAACAGGATAGATTTCAATTAAAACACTCGTTTATTACAGGAGTATTACATGACCATGAATAAAATGCTGAGTACTTACAAAGAGCAGCAGTCAGTTGAAAAAGGGTTTCGTTTTTTAAAAAGCCCCGATTTTTTAACAAACTCAATATTGATAAAAAAACCGGAGCGGATAGAAGCTTTGTTAATGATCATGACTGCTTGTTTGATGGTGTATGCAACATTAGAGCATCCGATACGCAAAAAACTAAAAGAAAAAACCCTGTCAAAATCCAACTGCTCCTTGGCTGTTTCAATGTTTTCAAGGTATAGCTGTTATTTATCCACTCCTATGGTGGTTAACTGGAAGTCGAGACAGCAAGTTATTATTGACTGTTTGGGGAAAATGACAGGCAAATTTATTCTTAAAACAGGGCGGAAGATCAGGTAAAACTGCTCACAGAGTGATCAATATCACTATAGGCATATAAAAATACTATTATAATGCTAAAATTATAGAGTTTATCTATCACACAAGGCAACCATGTTCAAATTAATGCTTCAATTCATTCAGGTGGCAAAAGCGCAAAATGTGACTCAAGCGGCAAACAATCTCTGTTTAAGCCAACCCACCCTAAGCCATAACATGAACAAATTAGAGGAAAAGCTTGAAACCAAGTTATTTAATCGCAACTCCAAAGGGATCACTCTCACTTCCAGTGGGGAGCTGCTCTATGAGCAAGCTAAAATGATGCAGCACCTGTATGAAAATACCCTTAATAAAATCGATAAAAATAAGCAAAGACATCAGTACGAACTTAAAATAGGCTGCGGTGACGCTTGGTGGCATTTATTTATTCGCGACTGTGTGCAGAACTTCAGGAATGCTTACCCGCACAGCAATATCACCATAGACCTAGGTGATCATCTCCAACTGATGAATCTGTTACTCAGCGGAGAGCTCAGTATCTTCGTTGGGCATGAAATATTAGGGCTGGCACAATATGAAGATGTCCTTTTTTATCCTCTTTTTAGCAGCCGTGAAGAAGTTTATGTAAGAAAAGGTCATCCTCTGTTGGGACTGATCTGCAGCAATGAAGATATGGCGCGTTTCCCCTCGGTCCATCTGGGAACTTCGAAAAAACGCTTTGCCCACTTGCAGCAGCAAAGTCCTGAAATGAGCTCTTTTCTGAAACGCCATTATCTGCATGAAAAGGTAACCTATAATACCAATTCTTTTTTAACAGCGATCGATTTATTACAAAATAGCGACGCGCTTTTACTCTACCCTACTGGCATGAAAACCTATTTTGAAACCTTTGATATAGTCCCACTTCAGATGCAGGAGTGTTTCAGCAAAGCCACAATAGGTGCTTATCTGCATAAAGATGGCCAACAGGATAAGCAAAGCATCACGCTGTTGGAGCAGTTTAAAGAGCTCATAAAAAATAATCCTCATATCAAAGGGGCAAGTGTGATTTAGGCAGTGTTGGAGAGCGCTTAAGGTTTGATCCATATAAGTAGCGCAAGCTCCCGGCGGGACGAGCCGCAAACCCTATCTAGCTGTTATCAATCAAGATGCAAAAATCAGCATCTTGATTGCTAACGGGAGACTGGGATCAAGCCTTGCAAAGGCGGTAGATCCTAGCTTCAAAGGGACCTAACAGCAGGCTGTTTGCTGCCCCATGCGCGGCAACAGAGTAGTTGCCCAGCAACAGATGTTCACTTGTCGGCAGACAGTCGGGATGGTTATACTGCGCAGGCAACCCGGTCAGATTGCACATAATCAGCAACTGCAGTCCATCCAGAGTGCGGGTATAGGCGTAAATCTGCGCATCTTTTTCAAGCAATAAATCATAATGACCATAAACCAATATCGGCTCGGCCTTGCGCAGGGCAATCAGCTTGCGATAAAAATTCAGAATAGATCCGCTGTCCGATGCTTGCTGCGCGACATTAACGCTTTGATAGTTGGGATTTACCTTGAGCCAGGGTGTACCCAAACTAAAGCCGGCATTAAGCGTGCTATCCCACTGCATAGGCGTGCGTGAATTATCTCGGCCCGTTTGTGCGAGCAGATGCAGGATCTCTTGTTCTGGCATCCCCTCCTCACGCAACTCGGCATACTGATTTTTAGCACCAACACAATTGAAATCATCAATACTGGCAAACTGGGTATTGGTCATCCCTATCTCTTGTCCTTGATAGATAAACGGTGTGCCCTGCATCAGAAAATACATCGTTGCTAAAGAGGTGGCACTTTCAAACCAGTACTGCTTTGTATCCCCCCATTTGGAAACTATTCGCGGGATATCATGGTTCTCCAGAAATAAGGCATTCCAGCCGATATTCTCCAACCCTTTCTGCCATTTGCTAAAGACCTGTTTGAGCTTAACCAGATCCAACTGAGCATCTGGCTTGTCTTCCCATAGCTTAAGGTGATCAAACTGGAAAATCATATTTAATCGCTGCTTATCCTCGCCTACCCAGTTTTCGGCTTGAGTCACAGAGACGCCATTAGCTTCCCCGACCGTCATGATGTCATACTTGCGAAAGGTGTTGTCGCACATACCATCAAGATAGTCGATGATACCATCAACATTCATCATCTTATCCCAGCACGGCACATTTTTTAATCCCTTAGGATTAGACATGTCTTTAAAACCTGGCTCTTTTTTCATATGGCTAATGGCATCCAGACGGAAACCGTCTATCCCCTTATCCAGCCACCAGTTAATCATTTGGTAGATAGCTTCACGCACCGCCTTATTTTCCCAGTTAAGATCCGGCTGCTTTTTGGAAAACAGGTGCATATAATACTGTTCAGTGCCTTGATCGTATTCCCAGGCAGGCCCCTTGAAGATGCTTTCCCAGTTATTAGGCTCCTTACCTGAGGTACCATCACGCCAGATATACCAGTCTCGTTTGGGGCTATCCTTAGATGCTTTGGACTCCACAAACCAGGGGTGCTCATCGGAAGTATGGTTGACCACCAGATCCAAAATCAATCTCATTCCACGTTCATGTACAGCTTCCAGCAGACGATCGAAGTCAGCCATGCTGCCGAATTCATCCATAATCTCCTGATAGTCACTGATGTCATAGCCATTATCATCATTAGGCGATTTGAACATAGGGCAGATCCAGATAACATCAATGCCAAGGTCTTTAAGGTAATCGAGCCGCTCGGTGATACCGTTAAGATCACCAATACCATCACCGTTGGAATCCATAAAACTTCGTGGATAGATTTGATATGCCACGGCCTCTTTCCACCAGTTTTTTTTATAGTGGCTGTTTGTTACTGTATTACTTGTATCTAACATGGTTATAATCCTATTACTTAATCAGCACGAAAAATAAACTCAGACTGAGCAGTTATGTTATCGCGTGGCCGTCTGGCACACACAAATAAGCGCAGCATAAAAATCGCCGCTGATAATAAAATACTTTTTTACTTATCTAAAAAATCCGTCAAAGACTTATTCCCAAAGACTGCCGCAGATAGGCGCCAGCACCCAGCAAGCCCGGCTGCGAATGGGTGATAACGTAAACGGGAATGGCTTCCAGGTGTGCTTTAAAACGCCCTTTGTCTGTAAAAGCCACGCGGAAACCCGAAACTTTAAAAAAATCAAGGAAACGAGGCACTAAGCCACCGGCAATATAAACGCCGCCGAAAGTGCCAAGATTGAGCGCCAGATTACCGGCAAAGCGTCCCATCAATACACAAAACAGGCTCAGTGCCCGATGGCAATCAGAGCACTCTCCGGAAAGCGCGCGATCTGAAACCAGCTTGGGCGTTAATATTTCAGGCACCCTATGTTCGGAGGTCACTAAACCGTTATAGATATTGACCAGTCCCGGTCCGGAAAGCAGCCTTTCCGCTGAAACATGCCCCAGCTCGAGGCGCAGCTGCCGGATCAGCGCATCCTCTTGCTCAGTACAACCCGCCATATCCACATGCCCCCCTTCGCCCGCTAAGCTCAACCAGAAATCGCCAGACTGCACCAGATGCGCTACGCCGAGCCCGGTGCCCGCCCCATAGACAGCAATGGGTTTACCGGAACGGGCCGATCCGCCTCCCAACTGTACTTTGTCATCAGCACCAAGCACCGGAATCGCCATTGATACCGCGGTGAAGTCATTAATGATAGTCAGCTGTTTTAGACCCAAATTTTCCTGCATCTGCTTGATTGAAAATGCCCAGCTATGGTTAGTCATAGAGACTTGATCCCCGTCAATGGGACAGGCGATGGCAATGCATGCCAGCTCAACACGCAACGACTTTTGATCCAGATAGACTCGAATTACGGCCTCCAGAGAGGGGTAATCAAGACCTGAATAGGTCTGGCTACAGGAGATATTCCCTGTCTTTAGATCACACAATGCCAGACGTGCATTGGTGCCGCCCACATCGCCGACCAAACTATAATGTTTCATCTTATTTTCCTTATTAGAAAACCTTTTATTCATCTCTTCGGCAGCTTTTAACACTGCTCAACGAGCAGCGCAAAAGACTCATAGGGTGCAAGCGCAAGCGACTCGCTTAACTGTTTACGCGCCGCATAGTTACTAATCAGGCATTGCCCTTTTAATCCCTGCAGCGATACCGGCAAGGCCAGTTCCAACGGCTCATTAGTGAAGTTATTGATAACAATCACTTGCTCATTACCCAGCCGGCGCTGATAGGCAAATACTTTTGCATGCGCTGCAAACAAGGGCTGATAATCACCATAAACCATCACCTCGTGCGTCTTGCGCAACCGAATCAGCTTTTGGTAATGATAAAAAATAGAGTCAGGATCACTCAATGCAGACTCGACATTGATCTCAGTATAATTAGGATTGAGCTTAAGCCAGGGCTGGCTCTCAGTGAAACCACCGTTAAGACTGCTGTCCCAGTGCATAGGTGTGCGGGCATTATCGCGCCCGTTTTCATGGATCCCCTGCATCATCTCCTGATGTGAGACGCCCGCCGCAGTGCGTTCCCGATAAAGATTCAGGGTTTCAATGTCTTGATAATCCTCAATGGCATCGAACTGCACATTAGTCATACCAATCTCCTCTCCCTGGTAGATATAAGGTGTGCCTTTAAGGAAATGCAGCGCGGTCGCCAACATCTTGGCCGACTGCACTCGGTAGCGGCCCGGATCGCCATATTTTGAAACTGCGCGCGGCAGATCATGGTTATTCCAGAACAGGGAATTCCATCCGCAGTCAGCCAGCTCGGTCTGCCACTTAGTGATCACCTCCTTGAACTCGACCAGATGAAACGGCCGAGGCTTCCATTTTCCTTCGACTGGATCAAAGGTGATAGTAATATGCTCGAACTGAAACACCATAGATAATTCATCGCGAGCCGGATCGGAATACAACTTGGCAATTTCCGGAGTGGCGCTCCACGACTCCCCGACTGTCAGTACATCGCGGCCGCCAAAAGTTGCCTTATTCATCTCTTGTAAGAGAGGATGCAGGCGCGGCCCGTTGGTCATGATCTGCTTATCCACGTCCTTGCCGATCAGATCTATCACATCCATACGGAAGCCACCGATACCGCGATCCAGCCACCAGTTCATCATCTTGTGCACTTCCTGCTGCACCTTGGGATTCTCCCAGTTCAGATCCGGCTGCTTTTTAGAAAACTGATGGAAATAATATTCGCCAGTCGCTTGATCAAATTCCCAGCCACTGCCTCCAAAATAGGAGTGAAAATCATTCGGTGGCGAGCCGTCAGCCTGCGGCTTTCGCCAGATATAATAATCGCGGTAAGGGTTATCCTTAGACTTTCTTGACTCAATAAACCAGGGATGCTCGTCGCTGCTGTGGTTGACCACCAGATCCATGATAATACGAATATCACGTCGGGCAGCTTCAGCAATCAGCTTGTCCATTTCCTCCAGGGTGCCGAATTCAGAAGCGATATCCTGATAGTCGGCAATATCATAACCGTTATCATCCATCGGCGACTTGAACACCGGAGATAACCAGATAACATTAATCCCCAATTGCTTGAGGTAATCTAATTTGCTGATGATCCCTGCCAGATCGCCCATACCGTCATTATTTGCATCCATAAAACTGCGTGGGTATATCTGATAGACCACGGCATCATGCCACCATTTTTTATCTAATCTCTGCCTTGTGCCAGCCTCGTTCTTTTTCGCGTCACTTGTCATAGCTATTGTCCTTGAAAATAACCCAGTATATTTATCTTGAATTGGCACCATCATAAACAGCAACTGACATAGATTGAAATGCTATTTTCCCGCAGCCTTCATAGATAAAATGCATATCACTCCGTAAAAGTGTGACCTTTAGCTGGATTTTAGGCCCATCATTCTCCTCAATCTTATTAAAAAACGTGATCTAAACTACAAAATGTATATCCGTTAGACTGAGAAAGGCTATTCAGATAAAAAGTTGTAAATTATCCAAATTCTAAGTCACCAGCACACCCATTTACAGTAAAAGGATATTACTATGAGCACCTTAGATAAGTGCTTTCAGCAGCAGGGCCAACCTATCCTGTATATTTTAGTTTTTTTCTAATGCGTTAATAAAGACACTTTCGGCATCTTTTATTCCCAGTGCTTTGGCTTCTTCTATTAAGCTTAATGCTTTGCTAATATCATTGCCCTTGACGGCTTGTGTGATGGCCTTTTTATAAAAAACTTGGGTTTCTGGTTGGGCGGATTTTACTGCTGCTTGGATTTGTTTTACTGCTGCTTTATAAGCCTGTAATGAAAGCGTTTTTACAGACAGTCTTAATTTCCCAAAACGCCCATAGGTATAAGTTGGATCTGTTACCATCGGCATGGGTTCGCCTAATTCTTCTGATCTGATCCGAGCGGGGTGTTTTACTTTTATCGATTGACCTAAATAAGCATCAGAAGAATAAACGATCAAATAAGGTGTTTTAGAAGCATCAAGGTCAAAATTCAGTTGTAATTGAGTCTGGGTGAACGCATCGGATGTTTTAATATCAAATTGCTCTAAGCTTGCCGTGCTGACAATATTAAATTTGTCATCAAGCGCAATCAGTTTAGGCGCGACAACGGCATTGTTGATCATTAAACTGGACAGGCTTAGTTGTACTTTTTGTGAACGTTCAGATAATTTAAAAGCATTAAAGTAACTATTACCATCAGAGAAGTGGCCAATAGGTGAACTGGAATCTAATTGGAAATCGAGCTCTTCTGTCGTACCGAGTTGTATCCATGGAAATTGAGAAAAGTCATTACAGCATACCTCAGATGAAGCGAGCGGCTCTATTGGTGTTGTTAGGGTGTCAGTTGAAGAACACGCAGTTAAAGAAAGGCTTACAAATAAG